>NZ_JBHSRM010000001.1:0-212187 GCF_042658975.1 Sporosarcina thermotolerans
GTGGCGTTCTTTGCCACGCAGTAGCTTTGACTTATGACCCCGAGCATCTGGCCGCCAAAGCTGGATTGAAAAAGCGTCCGTCTGAAAAAGAAATAGTATGTAAATAGTATGAGGGAGGTGAAAGGCTTGAAAAAACGTCAACGCGTCAAAAAAAACGAAGACTTTCAAAAAGTATTTAAAAAAGGTAAATCCGTCGCGAATCGGCAATTCGTCATCTATTCTTATATAAAGGAAGAGCAGCCAGAATTCAGGATTGGCCTCTCCGTCGGAAAAAAATTAGGAAATGCAGTAACCCGTAACCGTATAAAGCGATACATCCGTCAAGCCTTCCTTGAAATGAAAGAAGAACTGAAAAATGACAGGGATTATGTTATTATCGCCAGACACCAGGCGGCCAATTTAGACTTCCATGAAACAAAAAAAAGCCTTCAACACGTACTGAAGATTGCCAAGGCATTCAATAAGAAGTAGAACGTTATAAATGTTCATGATAAACTGAAATCAACAATAGATTTTAGGAATAGATTTGGGGGAAACAAGTTGAAAAAAAGAACCGCGTTAATACTTATGCTCACCGTTTTATCGGTATTCCTTGCAGGTTGTTCGGAATTCAATCAGCCGATATATGAAACGAGCGAAGGATTTTGGAATAAATACATCGTCTGGCCGATTGTATCTTTAATCGTAACCTTTAAAGAACTATTAGGTACGTATGGTTTTGGAATCATTGCCGTAACCATCATCATCCGCCTGATTTTATTGCCGCTTATGATTAAACAAGCGCAAAGTTCAAAGCGTATGCAGGCAATGCAACCGATCCTAAACGGATTGAAAGAGAAATACAAATCAAAAGACGCTGTAACGCAACAGAAATATCGTGAAGAAATGCAACGGGTAATGGCAGAGCAGAAGATCAACCCGGCAGCAGGGTGTCTACCTGTACTTATCCAAATGCCAATCGTCATTGGGCTCTATCATGCAATCAGCAGGATGAATGCGACGCCGGAAATCGAGATCGGTAAATTCCTTTGGTTTGAACTTGGTGCACCAAGCGTAACGCTCGCAATTATTGCAGGGTTAATGCAATTTGCCGTATTGCGTACAGGTCCAGCGATGGACAACCCGCAAATGAAGGTAATGATGTATATCATGCCTTTCATGATCATGATTTTCGGTACATTCCTACCAGCAGCACTTGCATTATATTGGGTTATCGGTAATATCATTTCAATTATCCAGAATATCTTCATTTACAAACCATTCAAGAAAAAAGAAGAAGTGGCACCTGTAAAAGCGGGAGGGAAAAAGAAATGAATAGGATAACGCGAAAGGGAGCGACAGTGGAGGCTGCGGTTTCAGCAGCATTGCAACAGCTCAATATGACGCGTGATGAAGTGGATGTTGAAATAGTCGACCCTGGGAAAAAAGGATTTTTGGGATTTGGAGTTAGAGAAGCGGAAGTCATTGTTAGCATCAGAAAGACAGAAGTTCAACAAACCACCTCCTCTATAGAAGAAAAGGTTGAAAAAATCCAAGAACCTACCTTGAAAATGACTTCCGGGCCGGTACGAGAAGAAGAAACCGTTGTACAGCCGATTGAACCGACGAAGGAAATTGTAGAGGTGAAAATCGAGGATTCTAATGCATCCGATCAACAAGCAATTAGTGAAACGACTGCGTATGTGAAGGCAATTGCCGAAGCAATGGGAATTGATGACCTTATTATCAATCATGAAATGGATGGAAAGTACATTACATTCCAATTGGAAAGTAAAAAGGCTGCATTCCTAATTGGTAAAAGAGGACAAACGTTGAATGCATTACAGCAATTGGCCCAGCTCGTTACAAATAAATATGCTGGCCAATTCAAAGTTGTACGTTTAGATGTAGGTGACTATCGTGATAGACGCGAACAATCTTTGGAACAATTTGCAGAGCGTATGGCTGATCAAGCCGTTCGCAACGGAAGGAAAGTAAAGTTGGAACCAATGCCTTCTTATGAAAGAAAAGTCATCCATAATGCTTTATCGAATCGCTTGGATATCGAAACCTATTCGGAAGGAACAGATCCGCATCGTTACCTTGTAATTGAACCAATTAATTGAATATTAATCAAAACCCCGTGAACTTCACGGGGTTTTTTAATGACGAAATATTGTTAGTCATAATCATTCACTCCTTAAAAAAATACAAGAAGGGTTCTCGTTCAAACTTATCCACATTTTTTTGGTTCACTGACTATGAGAAAGTGTGAATTTGTGATAGTATATTATGTCAGATAGTCATGTCAAAACAGTTATCCACATGTGGGTAACGAGTCAGGAAGGTGATGAATATGCAATTTGATACAATAGCTGCCATATCTACTCCAATGGGGGAAGGGGCTATCGCCATCGTCCGGCTTAGTGGAGACGAAGCTATCGACATTTCAGATAAAATTTTCCGTTCTCCGTCCGGTAAAAAACTGGCGGAAGAACAATCACATACAATTCATTATGGACACTTGGTAGACCCATCTACAAGTGAAGTTGTCGAGGAAGTGATGGTATCCATTATGAGGGCACCAAAAACTTTCACCCGTGAAGATGTCGTCGAAGTAAATTGCCATGGCGGTGTAGTGGCAGTGAACCGAGTCCTCAACCTCGTGTTGAAAGAAGGAGCTCGCCTTGCAGAACCAGGCGAGTTTTCAAAGCGTGCATTTCTAAATGGACGGATCGATTTATCCCAAGCAGAGGCTGTCATGGACTTGATCCGTGCAAAAACTGATCGTGCGATGAATGTTGCCTTGAACCAAATGGAAGGGAAGCTTTCCAAATTGATCGGAGAATTAAGACAAGCTCTCCTTGAAACGCTGGCGCAGGTAGAGGTGAATATCGACTATCCGGAATACGATGACGTTGAAGAAGTGACCATTCCACTAATGATTGAGAAGGGGACATGGGTAAAACAGGAGATTGAGAAACTACTCCGAACATCTTCACAAGGTAAAATCCTGCGTGAAGGATTATCTACCGTCATCATAGGAAGGCCGAACGTCGGTAAATCTTCTTTATTGAATAGCCTCGTCCAGGAGAACAAGGCGATTGTCACCGAAATTGCAGGAACAACCCGTGATATAATCGAGGAATATGTCAATGTCCGCGGAGTACCGCTTCGACTCGTCGATACAGCAGGCATTCGCGAAACTGAAGATATCGTCGAACGGATTGGTGTAGAACGGTCTCGCCAAGTACTAAAGGAAGCAGATCTTATTCTACTTGTCCTAAATAGTTCCGAGGAGTTATCGGAAGAAGATATCCGTCTGTTTGAAGCTACAGCTGAGATGGATCTAATCGTCGTCATTAATAAAACAGATCTCCCTCAGAAAATAGATATGCAAAAAGTATATGAATTAGCCGGAAAAGGAACTGTAGTCACGACATCGATCCTTAAGGAAGAGGGCATTGATGAACTTGAAGAAGCAATTGCAAAACTCTTCTTTGAAGGAGCACTTGAAGCCAGCGACCTCACCTATGTATCCAACGCCCGACACATTGCATTGCTCCACAAAGCACATAAGACAATCCAGGACGCTATTTCCGCAGCAGAGGCAAACGTACCGGTCGACATGATTCAAATCGATGTAACACGTACGTGGGAGCTCTTAGGCGAAATCGTCGGCGACACAGTCCAAGACAGCCTCATCAACCAATTGTTCTCCCAGTTTTGTTTAGGGAAATAGTTATTTTAACATTAGACACCAAGGATTGAAGCGAAAGGCGGCGACTCCAGCGAAAGTCGTTACGTAGAACGACTTTTGCGAGTAAAAGCGCAGCGTTACGAGCAATGTTTATTGCGAACCTAAGGGAGTAGTTAGCCACTGCCTTTATTTCTGCAAAAGGCGCAGAAATACGGCAAATCGAACTCTTCGTGGTTCGCTTGGAAAGCGTCCGCCTGTAGCGGAAATCCGATTTTGTGATTACTAATATATACAGCAATACAATTTATAAAATAGGAAGGATGAACGAACATGCCACAATTTGAAGCAGGCACGTTCGATTGTATAGTCATCGGAGCAGGGCATGCCGGCGTCGAAGCAGCATTAGCCTCAGCGAAGATGGGTGCATCGACATTGGTGCTTACCATGAACCTTGACATGATTGCTTTCATGCCATGCAATCCATCACTCGGAGGTCCCGCAAAAGGGATCGTCGTAAGAGAGATTGATGCACTAGGCGGAGCAATGGGGAAAGTTATTGATAAAACGCATATCCAAATGCGCATGTTAAACACAGGTAAGGGACCTGCCGTACGTGCACTTCGTGCGCAAGCAGACAAAGTCCTATACCAACAAGAAATGAAACGCGTTCTTGAAGAACAAGAAAACCTAACACTTCACCAAGGAGTCGTCGAAGAATTAATTGTCGAAGACAACGAAGTGAAAGGACTCATCACTCAAATTGGTGCAGTTTATCGGGCAAAAACAATAATTATCACAACAGGAACTTTCCTTCGCGGGGAAGTCATTATCGGCGATTTGAAATATTCAAGTGGCCCGAATAACCAAATGCCTGCGATCAAGCTTGCTGAAAATCTGCAGGAACTCGGATTGGAAACAGTACGTTTCAAAACCGGAACACCTCCGCGTATTAACGGCAATACAATTGATTACAGCAAAACGGAAATTCAACCAGGTGATGAAGTTCCGCGTTCATTCAGCTATGAAACAACGGAATTCATAATGGATCAATTGCCTTGCTGGTTAACGTATACAACGCCGAGAACACATGAAATTATCAATGAAAACCTTCATCTTTCCCCGATGTATTCAGGGATGATAAAAGGGAAGGGGCCAAGCTATTGCCCTTCAATCGAAGACAAAATCGTCCGTTTTGCGGATAAATCTCGTCATCAGATTTTCCTTGAGCCGGAAGGTCGAAATACAAAGGAGTATTACGTACAAGGTCTTTCAACAAGTTTGCCTGAACATGTCCAACGTAGGTTGATCGAAAGTGTACCGGGATTGGAAAAGGCGGAAATGATGCGCGCAGGCTATGCGATTGAGTATGATTCCATTATCGCAACACAGCTATGGCCGACACTTGAAACGAAGAAAATCAAAAACTTATACACAGCTGGCCAAATTAACGGAACTTCCGGTTACGAAGAAGCAGCTGCACAAGGCATCATGGCTGGAATCAATGCTGCAAGAAAAGCACTTGGTAAAGAGGAAGTCATCCTCGGAAGATCAGATGCCTATATCGGTGTACTTATCGACGATCTTGTGACTAAAGGAACAAGTGAACCATACCGTCTTCTTACATCAAGAGCCGAATACAGACTTTTGCTTCGTCATGACAACGCAGACATACGTCTTACAGAAATTGGATACCAACTTGGAATGATAAGTGAAGAACGTCATGAGAAATTCCTTGAGAAAAAGCAACAAATCGAAGAGGAAATTGAAAGACTTCGTAAAGTAACGATTAAACCGAGCGAGGCTGTTCAAGAAATTATCCATCAATCAGGGGGAACAGAGCTTCGTGAGCCAATGAAAGCAGCTGACCTGTTAAAACGACCAGAAATGAAGTATGAACAAATCATAACGGTTGTTCCACCTGAGGAAGAAATAACTCCTGAAGTAGCCGAACAAGTTGAGATTTTCATCAAATACGAAGGCTATATTGAAAAATCGATGCAACAAGTTGAACGAATGAAGAAAATGGAGAACAAGAGAATCCCCGAAAACATTGATTACTATGCAATCAATGGAATTGCAAAAGAGGCGAAAGCAAATCTTACAGCAGTAAGACCCCTGTCGATTGCGCAAGCATCAAGGATTTCAGGCGTAAATCCCGCCGATATTTCTATTCTTCTTGTATATATTGAGCAAGGCAAAATCGCAAAAATATCAGGTTAACATCATGAGACTGATGTGGAGTATAAGTCCGCATCAGTCCTTTTTTAAAAGGAGGATCCGAGTGAACGAAGAACAATTTTTAGATGCATTGAAAAGTCAGGGCATCAGTTTAACAGAAGTTCAAATGCAACAATTTAATACGTATTTCCGTTTGTTGGTTGAGTGGAATGAAAAAATGAATTTAACAGCTATAACAGACGCACCATCCGTTTATCTTAAACACTTTTATGATTCTATAACGGCGGCATTTCATATGGATTTATCAGGAAGTAAGTCCATTTGTGATGTAGGGGCAGGGGCAGGGTTTCCAAGTATTCCATTGAAGATCTGTTACCCTGATCTATCGGTAACAATTGTTGATTCATTGAATAAAAGAATTACATTCCTTCATGAGCTTGCTAAAGAGCTAAAATTGAGTAATGTTGAATTTGTCCATTCCCGGGCTGAAGACTTTGGTCAAAATCCAAAATACCGTGAACAATTTGACATCGTAACTGCTCGTGCCGTAGCACGTTTATCGGTTCTTTCAGAACTATGCGTTCCCCTTGTTAAAGAGGGTGGAGTGTTTATTTCTATGAAAGGTGCTGCAGCCGAGGAGGAATTGATGGATGCTAAGAAGGCACTTACTTTACTTGGAGCTGAAATGCTTGATAAACATTCTTTCAATTTACCTGTTGAGGAAAGCGAAAGAAACATATTCATTTTCAAGAAGGTTAAGAAAACTCCTAAAAGATATCCTCGTAAACCAGGAGTTCCAAATAAAACACCAATTGCTTAATTGTTCCACGTGAAACATTTCTTTTATACCCTATTATGTAGATTGGTAGGTTCTAACTACAATCTATCAATCTACACTTTAATAAGTACCAAAGAGGATATATAATAGATATAGCGAATATACAATTAAAGATGAGCAGTTTATAAAGGTGGTGCCGGGATGAAAAATACGTTTTCACGGTTTTTTGGTAGTGTAGAAAAAGAACCTGAGATTCAACAAATCGAGAACACTCCATCCGAAAAAGTTGAACAAGTGAAAATAGATTTGATTAAGCCAAATAAGTATCAGCCAAGAACAATTTTTTCCGAGGAGAAAATCGAAGAGTTAGCTAGGACGATTCATACGCACGGCGTTATCCAACCCATTGTTATCCGAAAAAGTAATGATGGATATGAAATTATTGCAGGTGAGCGTAGATACCGAGCAATGAAAAAATTAGGTTGGGAAGAAGTACCTGCAATTATTCGAAATCTTGATGATAGAGAGACAGCTTCCATTGCATTGATTGAAAACTTACAACGTGAAGAATTAACAGCTATAGAAGAGGCATACGCATACGAGAAATTATTGGAGTTGCATTCTTTAACTCAGGAGGCACTGGCACAGCGATTGGGAAAAGGACAGTCCACTATTGCCAATAAGCTTCGCCTTTTAAAACTTCCAAAAGAAATAAAGGATAAAATTCTTACAAAAGAATTATCCGAAAGGCATGCAAGAGCATTAATCTCTGTTAAGGATGCCGATTTGCAACATAAACTTTTCAACGAAGCAATTGATGAACAACTCAATGTAAAGCAATTGGAGGAAAGAATCCATCTTGCATTGAATCCAGTTGAAGAAGAGAAAGTAAAGAAAAAACCAGTTAAACGAAAATCCGTAAGTAAAGATGTCCGAATTGCACTAAATACAATTAGACAGTCACTGGCCCTTGTAACGAAAAGCGGCATAAATGTAAAGACTGAAGAAGAGGATACGGATGATTTTTATACAATAACTGTTAAAATTCCTAAAAAGAAATAAGAAAACAAATAAATTATAAGAGTAATTGCTCTTGCTTATTAAAAGCAGGAGTTTTTTTATGCGATACATTACCACAGACATCGTTTTTTTGATAAACTATAATAGATTGAAAGAAATATAATAAAAGTCGTCAGTCAATATAAAAAAGTATTATAGTTTTAGTATGATAGTGAGAAAGCAGGTGCAAGTGTGGGTAAAATTATTGCAATCGCTAATCAAAAAGGAGGAGTTGGAAAGACAACCACCTCAGTTAACTTAAGTGCTTGCCTTGCACATATTGGCAAAAAGGTTTTATTAATTGACTCCGATCCCCAAGGGAATGCAACAAGTGGGGTAGGGGTTAACAAAGGTGATGTGCATCAATGCATTTATGATATGTTAATAGATGATGTTGATATCAAGGATGTTATTCATCATACTAAAATGGAAAACTTAGATATCGTTCCAGCAACCATTTCCCTGGCGGGTGCTGAAATTGAATTAGTGTCAACGATTTCAAGGGAAGTTAGGATGAAACATGCGATTCAGAATGCGAAGAACTCGTATGATTATATTATCATCGACTGTCCGCCTTCTTTAGGGTTATTAACCATTAATTCATTGACTGCTGCTGATTCAGTCATCATTCCAGTTCAATGCGAATATTATGCGTTGGAAGGTTTAAGCCAATTATTAAGTACAATTAGGCTTGTACAAAAGCATTTAAATGAAGCACTAATGATAGATGGTGTTTTATTAACGATGTTTGATGCGAGAACTAATTTAGGCATTCAAGTCATTGAAGAAGTGAAGAAATACTTTCAGGATAAGGTCTACGGAACAATTATTCCAAGGAATGTTCGGTTGAGTGAAGCACCAAGTCATGGAGAACCAATCATCATGTATGATTCAAGATCGAGGGGCGCTGAAGTATATCTAGAGCTGGCAAAGGAAGTGGTACACAATGGCTAAGGGTCTTGGAAAAGGTTTAAACGCTTTGTTTCCCGATGAGTCTTTAACGAAAGCCGAATCAATTGAGAACATCCGATTGAAAAGTATAAAAGTGAATCCATATCAGCCAAGAAAAATATTTGATGAGAATGCAATTCAAGAATTAAGTGAATCGATTAAAGAACATGGTATTTTACAGCCGATTATCGTCCGGAAAGTCGGAACTATGTATGAAATAGTAGTAGGGGAAAGGCGCTTCCGTGCAGCTAAGATTGCGGGGCTAAAAGAGATTCCAGCAGTAGTCCGTCAATTGACAGACGAAGAATCTATGGAATTGGCTATTCTTGAAAATCTGCAGCGTGAAGACCTAACGCCTATTGAAGAAGCTGAAGCTTACCAAAAACTAATGGATAATTTAAGCCTGACGCAAGAACAACTTGCTTTTAGACTTGGAAAAAGTCGTCCGCATATTGCCAATCATATTCGATTATTAAGTCTACCTGAGAAGGTGCGTAGCCTGATTACAGTTGGCAAGCTATCAATGGGTCACGGAAGGACATTGCTTGGACTTCGAAAAAAAGAGCAAATTTTATTGACTGCAGAGAAAACTATTAGTGAAGGTTTAAACGTCAGACAGTTGGAAAAATTAGTTCAAAGATTGAACGAAAATGTTCCACGTGAAACAAAGCCAAAAGAGAAAAACATCTTCCTTGAAGAACGAGAGTCTAACTTACGGGAATATTTCGGCACCAATGTTACCATTAAGAAGTCGAAAAATAAAGGTAAAATAGAAATTGAGTTTTTCACTGAAGAAGACCTTGAAAGAATATTAGATTTATTGAATGATTAAGCATGTACCTATTTTGCTCATACTGCAAAATAGGTATTATTTTTAATAGGCGGAAGTGAAAAACCATGGTATTGTTTGGTTCGATTGTAAATGTTGTGTTAATCATTTTGGGCGCGTTAATTGGACGTTTTTTAAACAATATTCCGGAACGCATGAAAGAAACTGTGATGTATGGAATTGGATTGGCTGTAGCAGCAATCGGAATACAAATGACGTTTGAAAGCACACAAATATTAATTGTCATAATAAGTATTGTAATTGGGGCTATTATTGGTGAATGGATGGATCTTGACGGCAAGATAAATCAGTTAGGTCAGTATCTCGAAAGTAAATTACCGTCAAAACAAGAAGGTCCCGGTATTGCGCAGGGATTTGTAACAGCAACGTTGATCTTTGTTGTAGGCTCAATGGCGATTATAGGGGCTATCGATAGTGGACTTCGTAACGATCATGATGTATTAATCATGAAAGGTGTACTTGATGGATTCACTTCCATCATTTTAAGTTCGACCTTGGGAATAGGTGTGGCATTTTCGGCAGTGCCTGTTTTTATTTATCAAACAATTATAACATTACTTTCAACACAAATAAGCCGCTACGTGCCGGACGAATTATTGCAGTTTTTCATTTCTGAAATGACGGCAACAGGCGGCCTAATGATTGTTGGAATTGGATTGAATTTGATAGGTATTACAAAAATGCGCGTTGCTAATTTTATACCCGGAATCTTTGTTGTAGGAATCGTCGTTACAATTGTCCATTATCTGTTTTGAATCTCCCGTATGCAAGTTGCAACGCACGGGAAATAACTCTGCTCATTTCAAAGGGAAGGTGTAGTCGAGTGCTTTGAAGGACTGCCTGCTCCATAAATCCAGATATGTTAACAACCCCTTTAATGGATAAATTACCGACAGGCGGCAAAGCCTTTCCAACAGCTTTTCCTGGGTAAAGAGGTCCATTATGCAATAATAGTTGTCCAATCGAGTCGTTTTTTCCTAAACATGCGTCGATCGCTACAATGAACGTTGAAGGATCCTGTTCGAATGTTTCATCCAAATGTTTTTGTAGATTAAGTGCATGTAAGGGTTTCTCCAGTGTTCCTATTACGGAAAACGGAAACAGTAAAGATTCTGATAAATGAGAACCTGTCAGGGGACCCAGTGCGTCTCCCGTAGATCGATCAGTTCCAATGCAGAAGAATGAAATTGAATCGTTTTGGAAGGGAATATGCTTGAGAAAAAATGAACTAAGATTCCAAACAGCGCCTGTGGCATCATAATGTATCCGGAAATCATAATCCGTAGAAAGTGTTGAGTGCATGACAAAACTCCATTCTTGTATTGTAGTCAAAATGATTGATTGTTTAGCAGTATACGCGACTATGATGAGTTTTATACTGAAAGGAAGTTTGTAAGTGACGAAGGAGAATATGGAGAAGTTAATCGAGTTTTTTTTTAGTGATGACACTGAAAAAGTAAGTAAATTCTTTTTTAATGAACAGGTTTGGATTGGCCTTCTCTTAGTTGCTGTTAGGATTGCTTTTATCATCGCCATTGCCTTCATCGTTGTACATGCCGGAAAATTCATCATTAGACGGTTATTCAGGATTAAGTTGAGAGGTCCGATACGTAGAGAAGAAAGACGTGAGAGGACTTTACTAAAGTTACTGGAGAATACTCTTAGCTACGTCGTCTACTTTTCTGCGATTTTAGCCATCCTACAAGAGTTCAATATAGATGTGAAAGGACTTGTTGCAGGGGCGGGGGTGTTGGGCCTCGCAGTAGGATTTGGAGCCCAGAGCCTTGTGAAAGATGTTATTTCAGGTTTTTTCATTTTATTTGAAGATCAGTTTTCTGTAGGGGATTATGTGAAAATTGGTACGGCAGAAGGTATGGTAGAAGAGATTGGACTACGAACTACAAAATTGAAAAACTTCACGGGTGAAATTTTCATTTTGCCAAACGGTACAATTTCACAAGTAGTCAACTATTCCATGAAAAATTCATTGGCAATTGTCGATGTAACGATTCCATTTGAATTAGGCATAGAGAAAGTTGAAAAATCCATTAATGAATTCCTACAATCATTCAATAAGGATAATCCAGATTTACTCGGAAAACCTAAATTAATAGGTGCGAATGATTTTACTGAAAACTCCGTAATTGAACGAATCATTGTGGAAACAAAACCGATGCGTCATTTTGATACAGCAAGAAATATAGGAATTGGGTTGAAGAAGTATTTAGGAGAGCAAGGAATCGAAATCCCATATCCAACACTTGTAACAAAGTCATTTGATAACCAATAGGGATGAAAGGGGAGGTTGAGCATATGGCGGATAAAATTTTTCAATTGAATGACGTGGTTGAGATGAAAAAACCGCATCCATGTGGTAAGAATGCTTGGAAAATCATTAGAATGGGCGCGGATATCCGTATCAAATGTGAAGGATGCGGACATAGCGTCATGATTCCTCGAAATGAGTTTGCAAAAAAGATGAAAAAGGTGCTTATTAAAGGCGAAGTTGAACATTAATTAGACAGAGACCCAAACAATTCTTATAATAGAAGAGTTGTAATGAGTATAATGAAATTGACCTATATGAAAGGTTGGGAAATAAATGGCGTTAACAGCAGGAATCGTTGGTTTACCAAACGTCGGGAAATCGACATTATTCAACGCAATTACGAAGGCTGGAGCAGAGGCTGCAAATTACCCGTTCTGTACAATCGATCCGAACGTTGGAATAGTGGAAGTACCTGATGAGCGACTTCAAAAATTGACAGAGTTAGTTGTACCTAAAAAGACAGTACCAACCGCTTTTGAGTTTACGGATATTGCCGGAATCGTTGAAGGTGCAAGTAAAGGGGAAGGGTTAGGAAACAAATTCCTATCTCATATTCGTGAAGTAGATGCGATTTGCCAGGTAGTCCGTTGCTTCAATGATGAAAATATCACCCATGTGTCGGGTAAAGTAAATCCAATTGACGATATAGAGGTCATCAACCTTGAACTAATCCTCGCTGATATGGAAAGCGTGGACAAGCGATTGACACGTGTATCCAAGATGGCGAAACAGAAAGACAAGGATTCAATGGCTGAAGAGCCTGTGTTGATAAAACTGAAAGAGGCTTTTGAGAATGAAAAGCCTGCCCGCTCAGTGGAATTGACTCCTGAAGAGTTCCAACTGATTAAAGGAATGCATTTATTAACAATCAAGCCAATGCTATATGTTGCGAATGTGTCTGAAGATGAAATTGCTGAAGCAGATTCGAATGAGTATGTGAATACGGTTCGTGAATTTGCGAAGCAGGACAATGCAGAAGTGATCGTCGTTTGTGCGAAAATCGAGGAAGAAATGGCTGAATTAGACGAGGAAGAGAAAGAAATGTTCCTGGAAGAGTTAGGCATTAAAGAATCAGGCCTCGATCAGCTGATCAAAGCGGCTTATCACTTATTAGGATTGGCTACTTACTTCACAGCAGGCGTTCAGGAAGTACGTGCATGGACGTTCCGTAAAGGAATGAAAGCACCACAATGTGCCGGCATTATTCATACCGACTTCGAACGTGGCTTCATCCGTGCGGAAACAGTAGCATACGATGCTCTTGTTAATGCGGGGTCAATGACAGCTGCAAAAGAAGCAGGTAAGGTTCGTTTGGAAGGAAAAGAGTATATCGTTCAAGACGGCGATGTAATGTTGTTCCGTTTTAACGTGTAATATAAAACAACCGGCAAAGGATAATTATCCTTGCCGGTTGTTTTCATTGTATATGTTTTCCTGGTTCAAATAAGTATAACCTCGGCAACTGGGGGTCATCTTTAACAAGCCAATCATCAGGAAGTTTTTTCAACTCTTTATGCATCGCAAAGTCACCGGCTGCTCCACCAATCAGAAAGGCGGCAAGAGTGATCAAAACCCCATTTCCGATAACAAGACCAATGATTGCTGGCAATACCCCGGTCGTCCAAAAAGGAAGCAGTAAGGCCATACGAATAGCCTTATTCGTCATAGGGACGTCTGTTGTCGCATAGGCAATGCCTAACTTAAGATTCACGCCAACAACCATCTTCTTCCAAGGAACCCCACCGAAAACCCTGAAACCAAGCAAGTGAAAAAGTTCATGAAGAACAATTAAAAGTATATAACCACCTACAAAATACAAAAAAGTCCAGATCGTAATCGAATAAGAAAGCCCACCCTCAATAAGCATTCTCATAACAAGTAGCCCAATAAGTGTAAAGAAAGAAATCCACATCCCTCCCTTAGCCACCTTAGGCAAATCTATCTCAATAACCTTATCCGGTTCACCAAAACTCCCCATAAAATCACCTCGTATTTTCAGTATACACGATTCGGATAAGTTGAAATTAAAATTAATCAGTACTCGCCGAGGATTGGAGTGAAAGGCGGCGACTCCTGTGGGATTAAGCGAAAGCCGTTACGAAGAACGGCTTTTGCGAGTAAAAGCGAAGCGTTACGAGCAGGAATGCCGAAACGGATGCCTTAATTTCTGCAAAGAACGCAGAAATACGGCAAATCGAACCCTTCGCTGTTCGATTGGCTCACCCGCGCCCCACGGAAAGCGTCCGCCTGGAACGGAAATCAGTGATTAAAGAAACTTCATTTTTATTTAATAGTTGAATATCCAAACATATCATGCTAAAATATGATGATGTGAGTAATAACATTACTTACTCCTTGCCCGCCGTCATAAGTGGGCCAAAGTCCATAAGGAGGTGACTAAAGATGAGAAAGTACGAAATCATGTACATCATCCGTCCAACAGTAGAAGATGAAGCTAAAAAAGCGTTGATCACTCGTTTCGATGACATCCTAACTTCAAACGGAGCGGAAATCATCGAGTCGAAAGAGTGGGGCAAGCGTCGTCTTGCATACGAAATCGACGACCTACGTGAAGGCTTCTACCAATTGGTAACAGCTAACGCAGGTACTGAAGCAATCGATGAATTCAATCGTCTTGCGAACATTAATGAAGATATCATTCGTTATATGGCTGTTCGTCTTGACAACTAATCTATAAAGAACGAAAAAGCTGTAAAAAGTATTACTTGAAATTGATGAGGGAGGTTGGAATCTGATGATTAACCGTGTCGTTTTAGTTGGCCGATTGACAAAAGATCCTGAACTCAAGTACACACAGGGCGGTGTAGCAGTAACACGCTTCACACTTGCGGTAAATCGAACATTCTCGAACCAACAGGGAGAGCGTGAAGCTGATTTCATCAACTGTGTCACATGGAGGAAACAGGCAGAGAACACTGCAAACTTTTTGCGCAAAGGAAGTCTTGCCGGAATCGAAGGTCGTATTCAAACGAGTAGTTTCGATGGACAAGATGGTAAACGTGTCTTTATGACGGAAGTTGTAGCAGATAGCGTACAGTTCCTTGAGCCGCGTAGTGCGAACTCTGAAAAATCTGGAGCTGCTTATGGTAGTGCACCACGAAACGAACAACCTTATTATCAGAACCAGCAGCCAAATCAACAATATCAACAACCAAGTCAACAAAATTATACACGCACTGACAATGACCCGTTCGCAGCGGGCAGCGGTCCGATAGAAGTATCGGATGACGACTTGCCGTTCTGATCAGGCATTGCCATTGACGTAATCAAGTAAGGAGGGAAAGCGATATGGCACCACGCCGTGGAGGTAAAAGACGCCGTAAAGTCTGCTATTTTACATCAAATAACATTACACGTATCGATTATAAAGATACTGATCTACTTAAGAAATTCGTTTCTGAACGTGGGAAAATCTTGCCTCGCCGTGTAACTGGTACAAGCGCAAAATATCAACGTAAATTAACGACTGCTATTAAACGTGCTCGTATTATGGCACTTCTTCCGTTCGTAGCGGAAGAAAGATAAAAAAACATTTTTAACCGCCTTGTGAAACGGGTTTTCCCGGTCCAAAGGCGGTTTTTTATTGGCCAAAAGATGCGCATATACAGTCTTTGGTTTAATGGTTCCAATCATGATACAATTAAAGGAACTCACATTCAATAAGACGACAGACGAAGATGAGATAGTAGTCAGTTGTTGGACGGAGGAAAAGACTGATGCAAGACCATTCAAAGAAAATTAAATACGGTGCAATGATGCTTGCATTATTCACCATACTTTTGGCGGGGGTTTTTTTTATCCCGTTAATTGGACTGATAGTCATGTTTTTCCTTCCTCTACCGATTATTCTTTATCGATTACGGGAAGATAGAAAAACGACATCATATGTTGTTTTATCGGCAGGTCTACTTGCTTTACTTTTAGGAGGCCCTATACTGCTGCCTTTTGCCCTCGTTTTTGGGATTCTTGGCTTTCTTATTGCTGAGTCTCTATTACTTGGGAAATCCAAATTATATATCTTTATGAGTTCCGGTCTTGTTTTGATCATCGTTGGAATTTTAACCTATCTCATGTTGGCTTTGTTCTTTGAGGTCAATATCATGGATAGTTTGATGGCAGTGTTGAAGGAGTCAGAGAACCAATTCAAGGCTTCATTAAATGAATTCGGCGCATTACCGGAAGGATACGAAAATGTTGTTGCCGAGGCATTCATGTTATACCGATCCTCAATTCCGGCTGTCTTTATATTATCCGTGTATGCATTCGCATTCATTATGGTAATCCCTAATCTCATGTTGCTCAGAAGACTTGGTCATAACGTACCGAAGTTCCCACCATTTCATCAAATGAAATTACCTGTGATCACCATTTTTATTTATGGGTTGTTTATTCTCTTACCCTTTGTGATGAAAATGACACCGGACTCTTCGACATATTTGCTTTATATTAATGCGACGATAATTTTAAGGGTATTGTTATTATTACAAGGTCTATCATTGGTCCTTTATTTTATGTACAGGATGAAGCTGCCGGGGATTGTTACGTTTTTCTCAATAATTTTAGCCTTGTTATTTAATCCAATTACTATACTTCTTGGCATACTTGATATAGGCGTGAATATCCGAGCTTGGATCAAGAAGGACAACTCGAAGTAAGGGGATGAGAAAATGAAGTCGTTTTTTAGAAGAAGGGCTATCCGATATCCATTGATTATCATTTCTCTCCTTGGATTGATAGCCGCTGTCCTTATATTCTTATTGAACTTCTGGGCCGGCCTTTTATTTACAATCCCTTTTATATTGGCAATAGGGTTCGCTTGGAAGCTTGAGGAGCAAACTTATATCGAGACGGAAAAGCATATTGAATCACTTTCCTATCGGATGAAGAAGGTTGGGGAGGAAGCGCTCCTTGAACTGCCGATTGCAATTATCCTTTTCAATGAAAAGTATCTCGTCGAGTGGGCGAACCCTTTCGCTGCTGCTATCTTCAAAAAAGAGACACTGATAGGGGATGAATTGTTCCATCTCTCTGAAACATTCCATTCAATCTTAAAGAATGAAGAACAAGATACACCACCACTAAAGGTTGGTGATTCAACCTTTAAGGTCGTCTACAGGCCAGAAGAAAAACTTCTCTACCTGTTTGACATTACTGATAAAGTAAGTATGGAATCTCTTTATTATAAAGATCGGACAGTACTTGGAATTATGCTTATCGACAATTACGATGAACTTTCCCAAACGATGGATGACTCCACAAGGAGCCATCTGAATTCTCTCGTTACATCCCTTGTGAATGACTGGGCAACCGAGAACGGGATATTCGTGAAAAGGATTGCTTCAGATCGTTTTATGGCAGTATTCAACGAGGGTATTTTATCTAAATTGGAAACTGCAAAATTCACGATACTTGATGATATTAGGGAAAAGACGGCAAAGCAGAATGCAGGCTTGACGTTAAGTATTGGAGTCGGGACAGGATCCGCTTCACTTACCGAGTTAGGAGAGCTTGCCCAGTCCAGCCTGGATCTTGTATTGGGCCGTGGCGGAGATCAAGTGGCGATCAAGCGCACCGATGGAAAGCTGAAGTTCTACGGAGGCAAGACCAACCCGGTGGAAAAAAGGACTCGTGTACGTGCGAGGGTCATCTCACATGCATTGCGGGATTTGATCCAGGGCAGCGATAAGGTATTAGTCATGGGTCATAAAATGCCGGACATGGATGCAATAGGGGCGTCAATCGGTGTACAGAAGATGGCCCGGATGAACAATGTCAAAGGGTATGTCGTCCTCAATTTCGAGGAGTTAGATGGCAGTGTAACTCGATTGATGGATGAGATAAAGGAGAATGATGAGTTGTTTGAACAATTCATTGACCCTGAAACTGCATTATCGATGTTGACAGAAAAATCGCTTCTTGTGATCGTTGACACGCATAAGCCAAGCATGGTCATTGATGACCGGTTGATCGGCAAGGCAGAAAAGGTCGTTGTCATCGATCATCATAGACGGGGAGAGGAATTCATCAACAACACGATGCTAGTTTACATGGAACCTTACGCGTCATCTACTGCGGAGCTTGTTACAGAATTACTTGAATACCAGCCGAAACATGAAAAGTTAACGAAGTTAGAGGCAACTACCTTGCTCGCAGGGATTGTAGTCGATACGAAGAGCTTCACGTTACGGACAGGATCCAGAACCTTTGAGGCTGCATCTTATTTACGGACATATGGGGCTGACACGGTACTTGTGCAACGTCTTCTGAAGGAGGACATTGATACGTATATTGAGCGCTCCAAGATTATAGAAACAGTTGAGCTGTCACCGTCAGGTATTGCAATTGCCAAAGGCCAGGATGGAGTGGCATATGGTTCTGTTCTAATTGCACAGACAGCTGATATTCTTTTGACGATGAAAGGGGTAGTCGCCTCTTTCGTGATTGCACCACGTGCAGATGGGAAAATTGGCATCAGCGCAAGGTCACTTGGGGAACTTAACGTCCAACTCGTTATGGAAGAACTTGGCGGTGGGGGTCATTTGACTAATGCGGCCTGCCAGTTTGATGTGGAAACGGTAAAAGAAGCGGAGGATATATTGAAAGCCGCTATAGAAGATAAATTGGAAAGGGGAAAATGACGATGAAAGTAATTTTATTGAAAGATGTTAAAGGGCAAGGTAAAAAAGGTGAGGTAAAAGAAGTTTCAGTAGGATATGCACAAAACTTTCTATTGAAAAACAAGTTGGCAATTGAAGCAACACCTGCAAATCTAAGTCAGCTTGATGGCCAGAAAAAACGTGCTGAAAAAGATGCAGCACAGGAATTGGCAGAAGCGAAAAAGTTGAAAGAACTTATTGATGAAAAAACAGTTGAAATGAAAGCAAAATCCGGAGAAGGCGGTCGTCTTTTCGGATCCATCACAACTAAACAAATCGCTGATGCTTTAGAAAAAAATCATAAAATCAAGGTGGATCGTCGTAAGATGGAACTGCCTGATGCAATTCGGTCACTTGGGTATACAAATGTGCCGATTAAATTGCACTCAGAAGTTACAGCTACGCTAAAGGTCCATGTAACAGAAGAGTGATAGGGAGCGATAATTGATGGATCAGATGTATGATCGCGTTCCCCCGCATAACAATGAGGCAGAGCAGTCAGTCATAGGTGCAATCTTTTTACAACCGGAGGCACTAATTACGGCCTCCGAACTTCTTCAACCAGATGACTTTTACCGGACGGCGCATGAAAAAATCTTCAATACAATGCTTGTTTTAAGTGATAAAGGACAAGCGATTGATGTAGTTACTGTCACTGAAGAACTTTCTGCTAAGAAGGAATTGGAGGACGTCGGCGGGATCTCGTATTTGACTGAAATCGCTAACGCGGTGCCAACAGCAGCAAATATTGAGTATTACGCGAAAATCGTTGAAGAGAAAGCCATCTTAAGACGTCTTATACGGGTTGCAACAAATATTGTCGAAGAAGGCTTCACGAAAGAGGATGAAGTAGAAGCGGTCCTTTCAGAAGCCGAGAAAAGGATCATGGAAGTCTCCAACCGAAAGAATGCCGGAGACTTTAAACATATAAAAGATGTGCTTGTAGAGACATACGATAATATCGAACTTCTCCATACAAGAAAAGGGGATGTCACAGGTATTCCGACGGGCTTCAGGGATTTGGACAAGATTACTGCTGGCTTCCAGCGTAATGACCTTATTATTGTAGCTGCCCGACCTTCCGTCGGTAAAACGGCATTCGCATTAAATGTGGCACAAAACGTGGCAACAAAGACGGATGAAAACGTTGCGATCTTCAGTTTGGAGATGGGTGCGGAACAGCTCGTCATGCGTATGCTTTGTGCCGAAGGGAATATTGATGCTCAGGTGTTGCGTACGGGTAATTTGGAGGCCGAAGATTGGCGAAAATTGACGATGGCGATGGGGTCACTTTCTAATGCTGGAATCTTTATAGATGATTCACCCGGTATCCGTATTAATGAAATCCGTTCGAAATGCAGACGGCTTCAACAGGAACATGGTCTTGGCATGATTATGATCGATTATCTTCAGCTTATTATGGGAAGTGGTCGTTCGGGCGAGAACCGTCAGCAGGAAGTATCTGAAATCTCACGGTCCTTGAAGGCGTTAGCGCGGGAATTGAAAATACCTGTCATTGCACTTTCCCAGCTTTCCCGTGGTGTCGAACAACGTCAGGATAAACGCCCGATGATGTCTGACTTGCGGGAATCAGGAAGTATTGAGCAGGACGCGGATATTGTATCTTTCCTTTACCGGGAAGATTACTATGATAAAGAAACAGAGAATCAGAATATGATTGAAATCATCATTGCAAAACAACGTAATGGCCCAACAGGTACTGTAACTCTTGCTTTCGCGAAGGAATATAATAAATTCTTGAATATCGATTGGAGTCAGCATGAAATGTCGTCCTATCAATGATAGAAGCCTTGATTTTCCTGTGTGTCAGGTAAATCAAGGCTTTTAATTATTTTGGGACTTTATGATCAAGCAAAATATTACATATTTCAACCTAATATTTGGAAAATACTAAGAATATTTGGATACAATATCACAGTTTCATTACAAAGTGTCGGATTTTGCCAAGCAAGCTTGCGAATGTGTTAAATTAGAGAAGCGTGAAAACTTTCAGTATGATGGGTGCTTTATTGACACCTAATCGGAAGGAGTCTTAAACGATGTTTTTCAACAGGAAAGAAAAGAAGGAAGATAAAAGTAGTAATTTCATATATAGAAGATTGCAAAAGGTAGGTATTATCACAGCCACTTTATTTGCAACGATTGGAATTGGATCGGGGTTTGCATTCGAAAAAGCTGAAGATGCATCCATACATACGGTATATCATGTCTATTCAGATGGCAAGTATGTTGGAATGCTATCTGACGAGAAGCAAATAGAACAACTTACGGAAAATAAGCTTCAGAAAGCGGCCGAAGATTTTGATGGTCTTCCCTTAACAATAGGGACTGAGCTGTCTGTTGTCCCAGAAAATGTATTCACAGTGGAAACAGATGACAAACAAGTTCTTGGCAAACTTCAAAACATGCTAACTGTTGAAGCAGAAGCAATTGGCATTAAAATTGATGAAGAAACATCACTCTACGTCAAAGATATGGCCGAGTACGATGAAGTGATCCAGACGCTTACACTGCAAACAGTCTCTCAAGAGGAACTTGCAGAATTCGAAGCCCGCAACCAATCTACTGAACCTATACCACCTTTGAAAGAAGATGAAACACGACTTGTAAAAATCCACTTCAGTGCAGACTTACAACCAGTGAAAGGGCAAGTGGAACCTGAGAGTGTAAGAAGTGTACAAGAGATTGTAACTCTTCTAAACAAAGGAACATTGGAAGATAAGAAGTATGAAGTTCAAGCAGGGGACGTATTGGGGAAAATAGCGAGTGCTCATAATATGACTACCGCTAAACTAATGGAGCAAAATCCAGGAGTTACTGAAAATTCATTATTACAAATTGGTCAGGAACTTAATGTAACTGTACTTGAGCCTCTCGTCGAAGTTGAAGCACATTATGAATCCAAGAAAGTAGAAACAATTAAATTTAGTAAGTTGACCGAAAAGGACGAATCCCAGTTTAAAGGTGAGAAAAAGTTAAAACAAAAGGGATCGGACGGTAAAAAATCGGTCACACAATTAACCCGAATGAGAAATGGGAATGTAATCGGCAGATCTGTTGTTGAAGAGGATGTTTTAGTTGAATCGGTCCCTGAAATAACATTAGTCGGAACGAAAGTTATTCCATCTCGTGGAACCGGGAAATTCATGTGGCCTGCTGACGGAGGATATGTATCCAGTCAGATGGGTAAAAGATGGGGAAGGGTTCATCAAGGCATCGATATTGCACGCCCATCCTCTCGCTCAATTTTTGCAGCGGATAATGGAGTAGTTACGAATGTCGGTAGACACGGTACCTACGGAAACAGGATTATCATTACACATAATAATGGGTATAAGACGTTATACGCCCACTTGGCTAAAATGGATGTAAAAGTGGGACAAACTGTTCCTAAAGGAACAAAAATTGGTGTTATGGGGTCCACAGGACGTTCAACGGGTATGCATCTTCATTTCGAAGTGTATAAGAACGGTTCCAATATCAATCCGTTATCTGTGTTAAGATAATGAATAGGGATGGAGACGCTACAGTATTCTGTACCGTCTCTTTTTCCTTTTTATCAACATTTGTTTTCCCGGGAAATAATGATTAAAAGGCGGGAAATATTTAGAAGGTAATATGAAGGTTTGCATAGAATATAGATAGAGGGCCAAATGTAGTATTGTAGCAATTTAAATGCTTAATTGTATAAGAAATGATAAAGTGATAGAACAAAAAGGACGCAACCGGGCGAGAAAGGAAATGGATTATGCAAAACAAAACAATTCTTGTAGTAGATGATGAAAAGCCAATCGCAGATATATTAGAGTTTAATTTAAAGAAAGAAGGCTTTACCGTTTATTGTGCTTATGATGGGGAAGAGGCGCTTGAAAAGGTGGAAGAAGTGCAGCCCGATATTATGCTCTTGGATATTATGCTTCCGAAGCGAGACGGTATGGAGGTCTGCAGAGAAGTAAGGAAGAAGTATGATTTTCCAATCATCATGCTGACAGCAAAGGATTCGGAAATCGATAAGGTATTGGGGTTGGAATTAGGTGCGGATGATTATGTGACAAAGCCTTTCGGTACACGTGAATTGATCGCAAGGGTAAAGGCGAATCTGCGCAGACATTCAAAAACAATATCGGAGGAGCAGGAAGAGGCAACTAATGAAATCACAGTTGGTAGCCTTGTCATTCAACCTGACGCTTACTTAGTACAAAAGCGTGGAGAGTCGATTGAGTTGACGCACCGCGAATTCGAATTACTCCATTATTTGGCTAAGCATATCGGACAAGTGATGACAAGAGAGCATCTATTGCAAACAGTATGGGGCTACGATTACTTCGGCGATGTGCGAACTGTCGATGTCACGATACGACGCTTGCGCGAAAAGATTGAGGACACACCAAGTCACCCAACTTGGATTGTAACAAGACGTGGTGTCGGTTATTATTTGCGTGACCCAGAACAGGAGTAAATGAAATGCAGAAAGTCGGTTTTTTTCGATCCATCCACGTTAAATTCATACTAATCTATATCATGCTGATTATTGTAGCAATGCAGATTATCGGGCTTTATTTCGCGAGGGAACTTGAAACCACATTAAAGGCAAACTTTACGAATTCCGTTGTCGACAGGATGAACCTTGTTGAATTCAGTGTGCGTGAGGAATTGATAAAGGACCGTTCACCTGATGATCCAACAATTGAACAAAGTCTCCGTGCTGTCCTTTCGGGATTCAACTCGGAAGATATAAACGAAATCCGCGTCATCGATTCAAAGTACCGGATTCGTGCAACATCAGTGCTGGACAATCAATCATTAGTCGGCCAGCGTTCTATGGAGGATAGTGTAAGACGGTCAATTTCCTCTGAATCTATCTCGGATATGATTAATCTCGACATGGGAAAACGTGTCATGGTGCGTGTAACTCCAATCATGAACAATAAAGAAGTGGTTGGGGCACTCTATGTAACGGCTAATATTGAAAAAGTGTTTAAGCAAATTGATGAGATTAACCAAATACTTGCGGGTGGGGTAGCGGTTTCGCTAACCATCACAATCATCGTTGGTATTTTCATAGCGCAGACCTTCACAAGACCCATTTCAGATATGAGACGCCAAGCACAAGCGATGGCACAGGGGAATTTCTCGAGGAAGGTACATGTTTATGGAAATGATGAAATGGGGCAACTGGCAATTGCCTTTAACCATTTGACGAACCAACTTCAAGAGTCGCAATCGACAACCGAAAGTGAACAGAGGAAATTGGCATCGGTGCTTGAAAATATGACTGATGGTGTCATTTCTACGGATCGAAAAGGCCGTGTCAGCCTTATAAACGACTCAGCCCTATTGATGTTGCGCATGACACGTGATCTCGTATTGAACCGTCCTATTGCAACCATTTTAGGCTTGGAGCAAGACTACACATTTGAAGATCTCATTCAGATGAAAGATTCCATTGCGCTCGATTTCAGTACTGAAAAAACACCCTATATACTTCGGGCAACATTTTCAGTGACACAGCGGGAAACCGGTTTCGTAAATGGCCTCATCGTAGTCCTTCATGATAATACGGAACAGGAAAAAATTGATATGGAAAGACGGGAATTCGTATCGAATGTTTCCCATGAACTTCGTACCCCATTAACTACGATGCGCAGCTATTTGGATGCTCTTGCAGAAGGTGCTTGGAAGAATGAAGAGATTGCTCCATCATTCCTTCGAGTGACACAAACCGAAACGGAGCGAATGATCCGACTTGTCAATGACCTATTGAAACTTTCAAGAATGGATAGTAAAGAATACGAATTGAACACCGAATGGGTAGAGTTCAATCATTTCTTCAACTCGATTATCGAGCGTTTTGAATTCTCTAAGTCGCAAAAGGTGGAATTCAAGCGATTATTGTCTACGACTGATATGTTTGTTGAAATTGATACCGATAAAATGACACAAGTCATCGACAATATCATTTCCAATGCACTTAAATACTCCCCTGATGGAGGAGATGTCCGTTTCGGAGTGACAACTTCGGGGACATTTATTAAAGTGATGGTCTCTGATGACGGAATGGGAATCCCGAAAGCAAACGTCAATCGCATCTTTGAAAGATTTTACCGTGCAGACCGGGCAAGATCTCGGGCAATGGGCGGAACAGGCTTGGGACTTGCCATCGCCAGGGAAATGATTGTTGCACATGGCGGGGAAATATGGGCTGAAAGTGAAGAAGGGAAAGGGACAACCATATTCTTTACGTTGCCTTTTGAACAACAAGAGGATGGTGAATGGGATTGAAGTATATTGAACCGATTAAATCGATCATATTACTATTGCTCGTTCTATTGAGTGCCACCTTCACCTTCTCAATTTGGACGTATACACCAAGGTTAGATCCGATTGAACCTTCCCCGACAGTGGACATCTCCATTGGAGAGCGAAAGAAAGTGAAGGATCTCATTAAGCCGTATAAATTTTTGATAAAGTATGATGAGATGCTCAGAGGTACAACCGACTCGGACGATATTGAAGGCGTGTTGAATGAAATGAGCAGTTGGAAAGTTTCCCAGTTGGTCTATCATTCAACCGAGATGAATAAGGAACAGATGAAGTCCTTTTTCCAGCAAACGAACCAATTTACAATGTATTTTCAAGGGGATGTTCCCCTTCAAGTATATGATGATATTTTACCTATTGAGGATAGTTACATTCCTCCATTTAGTTTTGACCGAATGGTCGTGAAATGGAATCCAAAAGAGATTGCATTTGAAATTCATTTCATTAACCGTGCGTCAGGACTACGTTATTCAGGAAAAGTTACACCTGGAGATCCGATGGATTCCTATCGTGAAATTGTCCTTGGAGGAGAGAATTTTAGTAGGTACGCGGAAGTGAACGTTCCGGAACCGACCTATATTGCCGTTCCTGTTGATCCGATTCATATGGACCGAAGCACGTATTACCAGGAAGAACTTAGCCCTACCCGCTTCCGTGATGCCTTGTTCAACGACCCGAATGCGGTTAGACGCAGCCAAGTGGATGCGACACATGAGGAATTTGGGGATGATCATGCACGGTTAGTTGTTAATACAGAGTCGAAAATGTTGAATTTCGTCCATCCCGCTGCCGAGAGTAGAGAACCTACTTCACCCGCGGACTTATTATTTGACGTTATCGATTCCATTAATGAGCATGGAGGGTGGACGGATACATTCAGATTTTCATACATCAATGCCTTTTCCCATATCGTTAGGTTCCAACTGTACAATTATGGCTATCCAGTTTACAGCGAAAATGGGACAACGGAAATCGCTCAGTATTATGGTAAAAATCGGATTTTCCGTTATATCAGGCCGTACTATACCCTTGATGTAAAAATAATGGATGAAGAAGTGGTTCTCCCTGCAGGTACGGAAATTGCTAATGCACTGAGCAAGTCCGATAAGTACGACTTCGGATCAATTGAGGATATAACTTTGGGCTATATGATGAGGCATGACTTGGAAAAACGGGCGTTAATCATGGAGCCTGCCTGGTTTTATTTGATGAAAGGGAAATGGATACGCTATTTGCCTGATCAAAGTGGAGGTGAGCAGATTGGATTGGAATAAAACGAAAACCATTTTCATTGTCGTCTTTTCGATATTAAACGTTTTCCTTTATTCCTTATATCTAAAACAGCACACCGATGCATTGAATGTGCAAGTAGTCGGGAAAACATCGATTGAAGAGATAATGAAACAGGAGAATATCACTTACAATCTCTCGCAAGAGACAAAAAATGATTTCTACTATGTCTCTGCCAATATTAAAATGTTTACAATAGAGGAATTGGAATCATTGAAAAGCCAGTCCATTGTAATCACTGATAATACACGGATCACTTCCGAGATGAGCACTCCGATATCCATCCGCAATTCAAAAGGGGATTATCATTTTCCGGAGTTCCTTACGAAATATGTATTGAATGGAATGGACTATGAACTATGGGAAGTGAACAAGGAAGAAAAGAGGGCTATTTTCTTTCAAAAGGTGGACGGAGAACCGATATTCTATAGCCCCAATGCCATGCTGACCGTTTATTGGGATGATGATTATGAGGTTACCCGGTATGAACAGCGAATGCTTAAGGAATTCATTAGCTATAACCGTAAGAAGGATTTACTGACACAGGACGAGGCAGTCGGATCTTTGGCAACGCGGGGGTATTTGAAGCAGGATTCTAAAGTGTTAAGTGTGACAGCAGGATACTCATCACTTATGCAGTTAACGGAAACCCAAGTATTTGCCCCAACCTGGAATATTCGTGTAGAATTAAAGGACGGTAAAATTGAGGATTATTTTATCAATGCAATTGAAGGTAAAGTGATAGAGTTCCAATTGGATAAAACCGAAGCGAAAGAACCTATGGAAGAAGAAGAATAAGGAGTTTTTATCATGCGTTTTAGTGTGCTCTGTAGTGGTAGTACGGGCAATTCTATATATGTTGAAACTGATAAACATGCATTTTTAGTAGATGCTGGATTGAGTGCAAAGAGGATGGAGCAACAGCTTGAAAGCATCGGTCGTTCGATGTCCAATGTTGACGGGATATTCGTTACCCATGAGCATAGCGACCATATTAAAGGGATTGGCGTGTTGGCACGAAGGCATAAGGTTCCTATCTATGCCAATGAAAAAACATGGAATGCCATGAATGGTCTCGTTGGCGAGATTCCGTTGGAGCAACGTTTCCATTTCAATATGGAAACCTCCATGACCTTTGGGACACTTGATATTCAGTCATTCGCCGTTTCACATGATGCAACGGATCCGATGTTCTATGTATTTCATGAAAATAATCGGAAGCTTGCAGTCATTACGGATACGGGATATGTCAGTGAACGGATGAAAGGGCATATCGCAGCATCGGATGCATACGTTTTTGAAAGTAATCATGACGTCAGCATGCTGCAAATGGGCAGATATCCATGGTCCATTAAACGTCGTATATTGAGTGACGTCGGGCATGTTTCCAATGAAGATGCCGCGATTGCGATGAGTGAAGTTGTAGCTGAGAAAGAGACAAGAATCTACTTGTCACATCTTAGCAAGGATAATAATATGAAAGATCTCGCAAGGATGAGTGTTTCGCAAACATTGGAAGCATGCGGGATCCGCACAGGTGAATTCGTGCATTTGTATGATACCGATGCGGAAAAACCGACAGAGCTTGTCACTGTTTAATAAATGTTGAAAACCTCGCCTTCGGGTGAGGTTTTTTTGTTAACGGTGATACCGTGCTCAAGTAAGCAGTCGTCGCGCTCAAGTAAGCAGGTTCCGCACTCATGTAAGCGGGTTCCGCGCTCAAGTAAGCAGATGCTGCGCTCAAGTATGCGGGCGTTGCGCTCAAGTAAGCAGGTCCCGCGCTCAAGTATGCGGGTCCCACGTCCAAAAAGCCCGCAAATTCAATAAAAGTTCTTCATACATTTGATTCTAAATACAAATAATGGGGTAGAGTGAGTGTAACTGTATATAGAAAGGGAGAGGAGAATGGACGAATTCAATCAAGGTCCTCGTAATGAAGAGGAAAAACCGATTATTCATGAACCTGAAGAGCGCGAGGAGCCATTGCGCTACACTAACCGTTCACCAAAACCGAAACAACGAGGTGGATTTCTTCCCGCCCTTTTTGGAGCCATTCTCGGGGGACTCCTTGTCTGGTTTTTAATGAATACAACAACTGGGAACGACAAAGGCACGCCATTAGTCGAACGTGAGCAATCGGGTGTGGACAATCTGACAAGTGAAAGGGTCTCTGTCGACATCAATACGGATGTCACGGATATCGTCGGGCAAATGGCCGACACGGTCGTAGGAATTACAAACCTGCAAACCGTACGTAATTTCTGGTCTTCCACTGAAACGAGAAGGGAGACCGGCAGTGGATCTGGTGTCATCTATAAAAAAGAAGGCGGCAAAGCATATATCGTCACGAACCATCATGTCGTTGAAAATGCAGAAGGGCTTGAAATTACATTTGATAACGGAACAAAAGTGGAAGGAAGGCTGATCGGAAGTGATATGTGGACAGATTTGGCAGTAGTTGAAATCGACGGTTCACAAGTGAACACGGTCATTCAATTTGGTGATTCGGACGCATTGAAACGTGGCGAAACAGTCATTGCCATCGGAAATCCGCTCGGCCTCGGTTTTGCGGGATCTGTTACGATGGGAATTGTGTCCGGAAAGGATAGATCAATTCCGATTGATTTTGATAAAAACGGAACTGTTGACTGGCAGGCTGATGTCCTTCAAACAGACGCAGCCATCAACCCCGGAAACTCTGGCGGTGCGCTTATCAACCTGGCGGGTCAGCTCGTAGGCATTAACTCGATGAAAATCACCCAAGAAACAGTGGAAGGCATCGGCCTCGCAATCCCGATTAATATCGCTGTTCCGATCATTAAGGACCTTGAAATGACAGGAACAGTCAACCGACCAACAATGGGTGTCAGCCTCATGAATTTGAGGGACGTCCCTTCATCACAGCAAGAACAAGTTTTGAAGTTGCCTAAGGATGTTACGGATGGTGTGATCGTTACTCAAGTATTGCGGAATACACCAGCTGAGGTTGCAGGCGTCAAGCAGTATGATGTGATTGTTGAAATGGATGGAAAGAAAATAGATGACATGGTCGGGCTAAGGAAGCATCTTTACAATGACAAGGAAGTTGGCGATCTGATGAAGATGAAAGTGTACCGTGCCGGAAACCTAATAGAAATTGAAATGGAATTAAAAGATGGTAACACATTCTGATTAAGATGTCGAAAAAGCGGACAGAGAATGTTACAATTTTGACAGGGATGTAATATTTCTTATCCACAACAGGCAGCATAGCTGAATAGCGGCTATACTGCCTTTTTTTTCTGCATGGTTTTTGCACATGTGGATAAGAAAAGAAAACCGTGCATAACTTTGTCTGTAAAATATTGAAAGAAGGAAGTGTATATGATGAAAATAAATAGCTGTGAAACCCATATAAACCATGCACTTGATGTGTTTGTTGCTCAAGAGGAAACGTTTCCGATAATGGAGAAAATCGAAGAAGAAGAAAAGTTATCCACAAAATGCGATTACTGCGACACGCCCGCAACGTATATTGTGGCGAACGAATAATCGGGCACAACATATAGGTTTAAGTGTGGATATGTGCATAAGTAATGTGGATAACATTTAAAAGAAGGTGGAAAACCCTGTGAATATTACAATTGTGTCAGTTGGTAAACTAAAAGAAAAATACTTAAAAATGGGAATCGATGAATATGCAAAACGACTCGGTGCATATGCAAAAATCGACCTCATCGAAGTGGCAGATGAAAAAGCACCTGAGTCTCTGAGCGATGCAGATATGGAAATCGTGAAGAAGAAGGAAGCCGATAGGATTCTTGCAAAGATCAGTCCTGACGCTTACGTAATTGCATTGGCAATCGAGGGTAAGATGAAAACTAGCGAGGAATTAGCTGCAGGGATGGAATCATTGATGACATATGGCCGTAGTAAAGTCGTATTTGTCATTGGCGGATCGCTTGGCCTACATGAAGATGTACTGAAACGGGCAGATGAGTTATTATCATTTTCAAGAATGACATTTCCGCATCAGTTGATGAAATTAGTACTGTTGGAGCAGGTTTATCGAGGGTTTCGAATTATGCGGGGAGAACCGTATCATAAGTAAATGCGGTTTTTTCCTTTGCAAATATGCTCGTGATGAAGCCAGGGAGGATTGTTTATGGAGCTTTGTTTCAAAAAACAATCTGGAAACTCTATAATGTTGACAGGGTATAGCCGTAGGATTGCGACGCCTGGTCCCTCCCCTGTATAGGGGAGGACAGGCCCCACATAGCCGTTGTCGCAAATGAGCAGCGTGTTAGGGACAAGGCCATTATATTATCTGTTTTTTACTTAAGATCAGAGTTGGGAACGGATCCACCGTCCCTGTTGTAGTATAAGTTTACTAGTTCCTGGGAATAAGCGCTAAATTCAGTGTTGGAGTTGCCTTTTCCCATGTCTACGCCGGAATAGACCCAAAATAGGAGTTTCCTTATTTCGTTTGCATTTTGTTTTATTTGCTCTTTCGCTAGCTTTTTCTGTTCTAGTTTATCCGCCTTTTGGTATTGTTCTGACTGGTAGATGTTTACCAAATTAGGTGGTGCTGCATTTTCTGGGCTGCTGTCAATTGCTTTCAGTTGATCGCCTAAATAAAGGCGGATCTCATTCTGTTCCTGTTTAGCTGGAAAAATAGTGGATAAGAGGGAAAATTCCTGTTTTCCATTTTCCGTTTTTTTATCAATGGCACTCTGTACGATTTCCATTGTTGCTTCGCTTGCGGCATGATTATAAGCAAACAGCATCCGACCAGTCGCTAAATGATCAATAATAGGCTTGTATGTAACAAAAAATAACGCCAGAAGGGCAAAAGAAGTGCTGATAAAGAACCAGCTTCTAAATACTTTTTTCCCGACTAACTTTAATATCCATATGAAAATAGCACCGAGTAAAACTGGGAGAACTAAAGCGATTAATAACATTGCCAAGAAATCAAAAGTGCTAATATCCGAATTTATATCTATTTCAAGAAACTTTGATAAGAAATCCAGAATAAGACCACCAGACACTTTATCATCTATGTAACTAAATGCTGTGAACAATCGAATATAGCCTGGGCTTTGCTTAACTAAGAGATGATCGTCATATTCAATCACAGTAATCCCGGTTCTTAAGGAAACAACGTCATTATCAATGGTATCTCCCTGCAAATAGGTCACACCAGTGAATGTTTGCAATAGTTTATCTGTACCATAACCAATAAAAATAAAAAGGATCCCCACGATAATAAAGAATTTTAGTAGATTTCCCAAAGATGCTCCCCCTTTAGTCTCGTTTTAGAACTTCATTTTTTCTCTTATTTCTTTTGGAAGTACTATAGGGTTCGAAGATCGCTGTGGGATTTTTTCATCTTCTTCTTTTATCCCAGCGTAGTCATCCTGGTCAAAATAATCATCTCTACACTCATCATCTTCATCATCCTCATCCTCATCAATTACTTCATCTCCTTTCTTATACTTAACCTCATCATATAGGGATTCATACTTATCAGCTTCATAATCAAACATTTGTTCAAATTCACTGTCCGAAGCAAAGTCATCCTCTGGGGCTGCAGCCACTTCGTTTTGATCGTGTATTACCCATTCATTCAGATGTTCTAAAAACTGGTGGCGCAGTTTAAGCAATCCATTTTTATTAAAACGATCATCATCGCCAAGTTCATGGGCGGCTTTATTTCCAAGTGTTCTAATCGTAGATAGAAGATGATACAATTCATTGGAAATATATTCCTTATCATATAAATATTTTATGCGTCTATATTGTTCAATTTTTTCTAATGATAAGTTATTGTGAATAGATATTTGCTTCGTAAACTCTTCTGAGACAAGGCGAAGCCTGGTGGTAGCATCTGAGGTTAAATTCATATTTAATCTTTGTGCAACCTCCTCTAACCCTTTATGAATTTTTTTAATCGCCTCTCGATCAGAAATAAGGGATACCCGATGTGGATTCTCCTTTAATTCCGGATCTATCATGTTGTTTGAACTTGTTTTCTTTTGTTCTTGTTGGTTCTTTGCCCCTGTAATTGAAGCAACAGCCAAAATCAAAATACTAACTAAAGTGACAAGTCCAAGTTTCAACACATTCGCTTGCCAAACGTTTGGAGAAAATAAGAAAATCAATTTATCCATAAATCCAACCGGAGAGGTAAAACTGGCGTACATATTCAAAATCCATCCAATCCATAGTAGGAATGATATGGAATTTGTCGTTAATTTCCACTTAATTGCTAAAATGGCTACAATCAATCCGGCAATCGCACCAATAACCACGTTCCATAAGAAACAGGCTAATCCAAATCCGAATAGGAGCCAAGCAAAGAAAATTAACGTTTGACTTCTCTCATTTTCAAGTCTCAATTTTTTTTCGCCTATCATGAACAATAAAAGAAAGGAGTGCCCTAAAAATAGAAACAAAGTATTCTGTGCAAATTGATCCCAATCTACAAACAGAGCCATCAACATCACTAATATAAAAGGCATCCCCATCCAAAACAGTATTTTATCTAAAGAACGCATGGGGCTCCATTCATCAATGTTATTTTCCATATTCTCTCTCCGCCTTTTCAAACAAATACGATAAAATGACCAATCAGACAAAAGAAATGTTTAGTCCTTTGGGATATCTGTTATTTCAATTTCCTGTAATAATTCAAAGGTGATTGCCTCTTGATCTAATAAAGTTAACCGATCTGCTTGATTGTTCCTTATCTCTTGCGTCAAGTTTCTGATCCAGCGGCCATCGCCATCAATAAATCCGTTGTTTTCCTTTACTTTTTGGTTAATATAAACCTGTAGCCACTTGCTGGCTTCCTCACTAAGAATCAAGCCATCCTTTTGTTTTAATTGAAGAAGCGCCATTTGGTATAATTCCTCCGCTGAATAATGAGGGAAATCAAAATGGTAAGGAATCCGTGAACGCAGACCTTCATTGAGGTCCATCAGTTTCTCCATATCTTTGCGGTACCCAGCCAAAATAACCACTAAATTATCCGCATGATCTTCCATTTCTTTAATGAGTGTATCTAAGGCTTCTTTTCCAAATCCAGATGTATCATCAGAGGCCAAAGAATAGGCTTCATCAATAAATAAAATGCCGCCCATTGCTTTTGAAATAATGTCTTTTGTTTTTAAAGCGGTCTGACCGACATATCCGGCCACAAGGTCACTTCTTGATGCTTCAATAAAATGCCCATTCGACAGAATGCCTGCCCCTTTTAAAAATTCACCCATTACTCTTGCTACCGTTGTTTTACCAGTACCTGGAGGGCCGTAAAAAACCATGTGCATTTTCGTTTTCTCCGGACTTAACCCATTTTGAAAGCGCAAGTTATCAATCACAATCGTGTTCAAAATTCTCTGTGCTTCCGTTTTTATATCCTGTAATCCGATTAAGCTCTGCAATTTATTTATTGCTGATTGTTTGATCGACTCTAATTCTTGGCGATTTTGATTATTTGCTTGCTTATCTGTCGCACGTTTTACATCTTCAACGGTAATCATTCGTGTATTTTTGATCTTCTGTTCACGATCTTTTCCTACGCGGATATTTAATTCCTCTTCTATCTCTTCTGCAATATTTCGGGCCATTCTTGCATTTCCGTCCACTTTCCCTTGTTTTGCTTGTCCTTTGATTGCTCGTGTAATTTCCTTTTTTACATCGTCAGGACAGATATATCCCTTATCTACTAAGATATTTTGGATAATGACCGCTACTTGTTCCGGTGTATAATCATAGAAGTGAAAATGTTGTTTAATCCGGGAACGAAATCCTTCATTAGAATTAATTAATTTCTCCATGTCTGCTTGATAACCCGCTAGAATGACCATAAATTCTCCTTTATGATCTTCCATTTCTTTGATCAATGTAGCGATCGCCTCAGGTCCAAAATCCTGTTCATCCCCTACTAGTGAATAGGCTTCATCGATGAATAATGTTCCGCCCAGTGCTTTACTCACAGCTTTTTTAACTTTGGGAGCTGTTTTCCCAATATGTTCTGCAACAAGCTGAGATCGATCAACTTCTACTAAATGCCCTTTATCCAAATACCCCAATGAGGCAAAGATATCACTCATAATGCGAGCCATCTCCGTCTTTCCTGTTCCAGCGGGACCCATAAATGCCATATGAATATTGGGTTTATTTTGTCTAATATTATCTGAATTTTTCTCCCTACCCACCAATGAATAGATCATTTTTAACACTTGTCTTTTAAAAACATCCAAACCGGTCATCCCCATTAATTGGTCAATGGCCTTATTGAATCGATGAAAGTCTGTTTTTTCATTTTGGATATAGAAAAATTCCAACTTGTAAGAAAGCCTTTCTGGAACTTCTGGAATAGTCTGCTTATTCAATACTGCCTTCTTTGCCATGCTTAAATGTTCTTTGAAATCCGTTGTTTCACAGAATAAATCAACAACTTCTCTTTCTCCCCAACGAATTAATTTGGACATGTATTCTGCAAGATTTCTTGCTGTTTCATAGCTGGGCATATTTGTCATCATAACGGCTGTAGGGATGTGGTCAATCGTCCAAATTCCACTTTTCTCCTGATGAATGGCTAAACCGTCAATAATCAATTCTCCTGAAACTGTATATTGTCGGTCATTATCATCCTCGACATTATAGTAAATACCATCGTTTCTTTTAGAGTAAGTAAGCCACTCATTCATGCTGTCTTCTTCCGTTCTCATGTCATAATAATCAACGATTTTGTTCATTTCCGTAAATATTTCATAATCCGTTTCACCGCTGAGAATCATTAAATAAATGTCTTCCGGTCTATTCCAGTTAATTAAATTTTCAAGTCGACCTTGTGCCCTTTCAGCCTTTTCTTTTGTTTCCGTGATTAAAAGTTCGTCCCCTGTTTGCGCTTGATAAACACCGAAAAAACCTTGGTCGGTTTGTCGAACTCTTAAGCCTACTTCGATTTCTTTTGGCTCTTCCTCTACTTCTTCCATCGTCTTTATTTTTCGACTAAAAATCCCCACTGACAGTACCTCTCTTTCTCTGTGAAACTATTCGCCTATCATTCTCAGAGCCTTCACTAAAAATAGACCCTCCCGAACAGATATTTTCTACTCATCCATAAACATAGATAAATATTACCACATTGTGAAATTGAGAAACAGTGGAATGGAATCGAGATATAAGGTATTAATAATTCCTGTTTGTTTTTTTAACTGATTAATAACCCATGTCATACACTAACAGTAAAAGAATGTTTATATGAAAGGAGAAAAATGCACTGAATAAATTGTTACTTAACGCCCTTAGAACTGGGGGATTTATATTTTATGCAAGGCATGGGGAAGCAACTGTTGGAAGTGATTTAGCCAATATAAACTTTCGAAATTGTTTAACCCAAAGAAATCTTTCTGAGACGGGACGTCGTCAGGCTATTTACTATGGAGAAATTCTCCGATACTTACAAATACCGTTTCAATATCCTATTTCCGCAAGTCCTTTTTGCAGGACGATTGAAACAGCACAGTTAGCATTTGGAAGTTGCAATGTTCAAGTCAATCCCTTTTGGTTTGAGATATATAGGTTGGATGGAAATTTAGCTAGCAGTGATAGACAACGAATTTTAAATAATTTTAAGTCTGTTTTGGAAATGGTACCAGCAGAGGGAAGAAATAAAGTGATTGTTGCTCACAGTTTCCCAGAAGGGATAGGTTTAGGTCAAATACCTTATATGGGGACAGTTATTGTTAAGCCTAAAGGGGAAGGAAATGGTTATGATGTAGTTAGTCAATTATCTTTAGCAGATTTGAGTGCTTTATGTAGTTAGAGGAAAGTTGCTTTATCAGAAAAGCATAGGCGAACCGTACCATAAGTAATAAAGAATAATTAATAAACCACTCAAAGTATTTTTATGCTTTGAGTGGTTTTATCGTATCCTCTTTTGAACGAATATTATACTATGGTCGATTTTGTGCTCATTTCATCATTAAGCATTTGTATTTTTTATCGCTCAACATCTAAAATGATATCGTCTAGTTGCATTGTTTCAACCGACTCATAAATGTTATCTAAGTTTTTAAAGTGGAATATAGGTGTGAATATTAACGTTTTAGCATCTGGGTGCAGCTGTCCAAATGTAATCATATAATCTGTTACACCAGAATTCCCATATCCACCGTTAAACTTGGATTTATACGTATTTCCTAAGTCATCCTTTAACAGTAATTCTGAATAAATTACGTTATATTTATTATTTAGCATTTCATTGTGTATGCCTTCTTTGTAATTAACGATGGATGAGTATGGTGTATACGTAATTTTGTTGATTTCTACGTTTAGATCGTTCTTTTCTGATTTAGGAACTTCAACTGTTTGAACAATTGTATCAGAGGCCACTGCATAAATTTCGAAATCCCATTCGCCTTGAACGATGTCACCGTTTTCAGGATTAGATAATTCACGGATATTGAATTGGAACGTACCTTCATCAATAGAATGTGATAAAGGTAAAATAACGGTTGTCATACCTGCATATTTTTTGTGAGCGATTTTATAAATGTCATGCTCTGCATGGAACAAGGAGTTTTGCCCACCATTTAATGTGAAACTACCATCGATTAAGGCAATTGGACCTAAATCTTTGTCTGTTTCAATTGAGTAGCTAACGAAAAGCTTTTTACTGTCTAATAATGTTTCGGTAATTGTAATTGTCGTGCCATTACTTTCAACCGTCATATTTTCAGCTTCTGCAAATTTGTCATAGCCAACTAATGTTGTGCCATGATCTTTTTCAGAGAACAGCTTAAAAATACTATTTACGAACGGAATTTCCTGTGCAAATGTTGTGTATGAAAGTCCAACCAATGAAGTGGCACCAATACCAATAGCTAGGCATGCAGCTGCAATTCCTTTCGTCCATTTTTGAGAGCTATTTTTTTTGATTTGTTTTCGCAAATCCTTTTTAAATTGTGCCTTTTCAAACTCTGGTACCTCCACCTCTTCAAATTCATGGACATTTATATCAATTTCATTAAAATGATTAAATTGTTTCTTCAATTTGAATACCTCCTAATGATTTTTTAAGCTTCTTTTTTCCGTGATAAAGTCGATTATCGATAGCAGACTTTGTCATTTGAAGCTGACGTGCGATTTCCTCTGTGTCATAGTCTAGTAAGTATTTCATAATAAATATTTTTTGATTAACTGGTTTTAATTTTGAGATAATGACGTAAATATTTTGCTGCTCTTCGAGTAGCATATTTTTTTGGTACGTTAATTCGTCTGCTGTGAAGTCTAAATTAAGAGAAAGGCTCTCTTTTTTTCGCATTTCGGTACGGATATAATCGACTGCCTTATATTTTGCAATGACACAAACCCATTTTTGAAAATCCGTAGGCTCACCCATAAACTTTTTGGCATTTTTCCAAATCGACAATAAAATTTCGTTACAGCATTCCTTAGACAGATCATTTTTATTAAGTGGTCCTAATGTTTTTACGACCACCCCTTTAATAAGCGGTAAATAATGATCAATCACATAATCAAGAGCTTCTTCTTCGCCGGCTTGAAGAAGGGCTATAAAATTTTGCTCGTTAATTTTCATCCGAATCTCCTTTCCTAAAACGATTTTGTAAAAGCTTTTACACTATATATAACGTTAAGTGGCAGACAGTTTTCGCAAATAAAAAAATGTTTTTAAAATAGAGATCGATTACTTCATTCATTCTCGTTATGATGAAAATCCCCTTCATATACTAATGTAATCGAGTACCTCAAAATTAAAGAATTTAGAAGAGTTGTAGCAGGGGCAGTTTGATGAATTTTTATGATGCTTAAATAGTTGAGAAAACAAGATGTTTCTTTTGGAATGATTTTTATGCGTGTTGGCTAAATTAATATGAATGGATATTTTCAAGAATATTCTAGTATAGAAAACCGGTTAAATTTTTCTTTTCAACTAGATGAAAGCTATATAGTTCAACATTAGAAGAGTTAAATAAAACGTAGGGATATATGGTAGAATATGTGGAATTAAGGATAAATAAAAACTGCATATAGAGATAGTACGGAGAACCGTACCATTAAAGCTTACAGATAAGGATGATACCAATGGGTAATACTTTTATTTACGAAATGCGTAAGCCGGCAACAGAAGAATTAGGAAGAACTTATCCTGCAATATTCCTAATGCATGGAATGGGAAGTAATGAACAGGATATTTTGACTTTAGTAAGTGGGCTTGAAAAGGATGCCTACATATTTGGTATTCGAGGTCCGATTGAACAGCCACCTGGATTTGCGTACTTCACGATTGAAGGATTTGGAAAACCTCATCGTTCAGTATTTGCTGATACGGTTCGGAAGTTGGAGGAATTTATTGAAAATGCCTTAAATACATATGCAATAGACCCGGAAAAGGTATTCTTAGGCGGTTTTAGCCAAGGAGCCATTCTCTCGATGACTCTCGGTTTAACGATGAGGGGAAGAATAAAGGGAGTGATGGCCTTTAGCGGTTACATTCCACTCTTTGTAAGAGAAGAGTACTCGAAACAGCAAACAAGCAATCTACAGATATTTATTTCTCATGGTGAAAAGGATCCAGTTTTTCCACTTGCATGGGGCGAAGCGAATCGGGATTATTTCAATAAATTAGGTGCTGCTGTAACCTATCATGCTTATCCAGCAGGACACACAATTTCGTTAGAAAACTACAATGATTTCCGGGAATGGCTCGATCAGCAGCTATAAACAAAATAACTTTTAGGAGTTTTATTTATTGATTTAAAAATAGAGCACTTCAGTAAAGATTACTGAAGTGCTCTATTTTGGGAAAACTGCTTAAGGATGGTACTCTTTAATCGTGTTATGCTTTAAAACTTCCTATTAGATATTAAATTTGTACTTTACTCATTAATAAAGAAGATCATGTTGTGGACAAACTGCTGAAAGTGCCCCAATTCTCTTGAATAGCGAACTGAGGATAAGTAGAAATAAAATTTACTACAATAATTGCATTATCTAGGTTAGGGTAATTACTGAATAAAAGGTTATCACCGTATCGTATAGCTCTTAGTGCAAGTGGTAACTCACGTTTAAATATTTCAAAGCGTTTTGCAGATGTATTTTGATTGTATTCTCCTTGGTCTATATATAAAGAAACATAGAAATATAAACAGCCCCTATTCATCCACCATTCACCTAACACTTCATCTCTCATCTGAGGGTTAACTTTATCCCAAGCATATTCATTTCCAATCGTTAAAAATAAATCTCCAGTCTCATCTGAGTGAGTAAGTGTGTATCGCCTTGGAATAACAGGTTGCATCGCATTGAACCCATTTCTATATTGAACGGATAGCTTTTCTGGATTGAACTTGCTCAAGCAATCATCTCCATTTCGTTTTTGTATCCATATGCCAATATAAACGTTTAAAAACTATCTGTTGCACGAATAAACGAAAATGAATCGTATTATAAAGTGAAGGAGGTTGAGTAATGAAAACGTTCGCCGGCTTACGTGTTCATGAAATTGTTCAAACTTATAGTGACACCTTAATACGAATTGCTGTACAGCAGACAAAAATTATGTCTGAGGCTGAGGATATTGTTCAAGAGGTCTATTTGACACTCATGAGACAGAAAAAAACCTTTGAAAATGAAACACATTTAAAGGCTTGGCTCATCAAAGTAACTTTTAATAAATGCAACGATTACTTTAAGTCTTCCCGTGTCAGGAAGACGTTACCGATAACAGAAGAGATGACATTTACTGCAAAAGAAGAACAGAATGTTCTTCCTGAAATTTTCGAACTTGATCAAAAAGAGAGAGTCATTGTTTATTTACATTATTACGAGGGCTACACAACTGCGGAAATTGCCGACATATTGGATATGAATGTAAACACAGTAGGCTCGAAGCTGAGAAGGGGACGAATGAAGCTAAAAACTTTTTTAGAAGAAGGGAGTAAAGTGCGATGAGCGCTTATAAGAAAGTAATGAAACAGATTCAGGCTTCCGAAGAATTTAAGAGTAAAATGCAAGAAGAGATGATGGAATATGGGAAAAAAGAAAAGAGGGCCTATATGAAAAATACGAAGCTTGTAGTTGGTAGTTTAGTTGCTTGTGCTGTAATCGCTGTGGTTGCTTTAACAAATATAAACAACGGTGTAGCGTTAGATTTGACGGAGAGAATTGTAGTGGATCATTTAGGTCCTGCTGCAAGTGCAGTGGTTAATATTGATGGAGTGATAACAGAAGTCGGCGAAGATGGTCTGAGCTTCACGTTGGATAACGGTATGCAAGTAGTGGTAACAGATAATACAGAATTGGGAATAGATGGTCCAACAGCAGCACCTAAGGAAGAACAGTTATTTGAACCTACATTTAGAGTGGGCAATCTAATAGGCGGTTTTACGGAAGACACGTCGACAGATCCAGTTACTGCAGCAGTAATTTATACTAACTGGAACTTCGAAGATCCTATTCGATAAGGTGCCCGGTATCATAAGTAATAGGGTTTAATATACTCAATTAATAAAGGGGTATCTTGAAAAGTCAAGCTTTCATGACACCCCTACTTTTTATCGCAAATCTCTGTGAAAATTTGTACATATGCGGTTGTCATTCAAAAAGTGCCACCATCTTCGGGTCTCAAATTAGGGACACAATGGGCTTTTTATGAAGAAATCGTAACAACAACTTTACCTTGTGCATGACCCTCTTCGAAATACTTAAAGGCATTAGGTAATTCGTTAAATGAAAATCGTCGATCAATAACAGCAGTTAATTGATTATTTTCTGCGAGTTCCTTAATGAAATTTAAATCTTCTTGTTTATGAGTTTGCATGAAAATGTTTATCTTTTTGTTTCCAATGGAACGAAACATTGCTTGAGGCATTTGTTTTGGAGAACCACCAACAAGTATAAACTTTCCACTCGATTTCAGTGCTTTTAAGTATTCTGATATTGGTTGATACCCATTTACCCCAAGAATTAAGTCATAAGTATTATTTTTATCGAAAATAGTCTCTTTCTTGTAATCTATTACATGATCTATATCTAAAGATTTTATGATGTCAACATTTCGTGTACTACAAACAGCTGTCACGTTCGCACCTAATGCTTTTGCAATTTGAACTGCGAAGGTGCCAACACCACCAGAAGCACCATAAATTAAAACGTCTTGTCCTTCTTGGATATTTCCCTTATTTCGAAGTGCTTGAAGGGCTGTGGATGCAGCCATTGGTAATGCAGCTGCCTCTTCAAAGGAAATGTTTTTAGGTTTCATGGCAATTGAATTTTCTGGTACAGCAACATATTCTGCATATCCACTCCAGCCACTACTCGATAAATCTCCGAAAACTTCATCCCCAACTATAAAGTGTTTGACATTTTTCCCGACAGCTTCAATGGTACCTGCAATATCCCCGCCAGGAATCCTAAATTTAGGCTTCGTAATGCCAAATGCAAAACGCGCAACAAAAGGCTTTCCACGCAAAAGCACAATGTTACCATAGTTTATAGATGTTGCGTGTACTTTTACTAGGACTTGATTGTCATTACAAATCGGTTTTTCAATATCTAACAGTTCTAAAACATCGGGTGAGCCATACTTGTTTGTAACGTAAGCTTTCAAAATCTATCCTCCTATTAACATATTTCAGGTCCTTACAGTCTATTCAAGATGACAAACTTTAACTCCTATATTTACTTCCGCAAATATATAATGTTTTAATTGAATAGAATACAGATTTTCAAATATTGATCAAGGAGAAATTAGAATGCTAACTGTTCGACAAATCTATCAAAAAGATTATCCAAACGGGAAAAAAGTATTTTATAAATATACGTCGGAGAAATATTATAATATCCATATAGATAGAAACGATAATGGTTGGAACTTCTCTTTAACAGAAGAAAGATTTGCATGCCCTTTTGTAAAAGAAATTCAAGAAGAAATTTTCGAACCGTATAAAGAGGGTTCGGAATATTATTTGGCAAAGCTTCATGATGAAGAGGTTGCTATTATGGTAGTCCAACAAATGGAGTGGAATAATACATTATTAATTCATGATTTATATGTTGACGATCGATATAAGAAGAATGGTATTGGGAGAATTTTAATGGAAGTGGCTAAGAAAAGAGCAACTGAATTATGCGTCAGATCTATCATATTGGAAACACAAACATCTAATTATCCAGCTATCCAGTTTTATTTGAAAAATGGTTTTGAATTGATTGGATTTAATTCAATATCTTATTCGAATGAAGATGTAAAGAAAAATGAAGTGCGTATTGAAATGGGCTATAGACTAAAAGATCTTTAGAGGATGATTTCAAGCGCTTTTATAAATAAACGTTAGACGGTATATGACAAACATCGAATAGCAACGAGGACAGGTTCCTTGGCCTAACAAGCCAAGGAACCTGTCCCCGTGGGCATTGTGGAGTTAACGTTTACATCTGTTAAAAATATCGAATGGACTCCTCGTATTCCTCCAATAGCTTTAATGCAATGGATGTGTCCCCTGAATCCACATGCAGGCTGATATTCAGGATTATTCAAATTGTTAGTTGCTTCGAATAAACGGTTGTTTGTGAATGGGGGCTCATTCCCACTTGTTGATATAAACGGTTTGCATTTGTTAGGCTATCGCTGTCTACATACAAAAGAATCGTTTTTTGTTTACGTTTATATGCTAAACCAAATGTATGAAGCAGCATTGCCTTGCCTAATCCTTGTTTTCTATATTCCCGTTTCACACCCAATAAATCAATAAATACTCCATCATCTTGCAATCTACTCATGAGGAATCCTACTGGTTCAGAATCCTTCCATACAATAAACCATAGGCTGGGATCATAGTCGTCAGCTTTTTTTTGAGAAATCCATGTTGAACCATCCTTTTTTGTATAACCCCATGCATCCCGGAATGTTTCGTCGTATATCGAGAATAGAGTGTCTTCGTCATGATTAGGCCGAAATGATCGTAACGTCATTCCCTCATGTAAATAAGGCACGTTTGGTGGGGATTTTAACTCGATTTTCATTCGTTCATACAACCTACTAAATTGATATCCACGATTTTCAACAAGATTTCGAGCAGCAATATTGTTAAAAGGAACTTGGTTCATTAAAGTTTGCACTCCATCTTTCCCTTTAGCTAGAATATTGGCTCGTTCCTCCACTTTGTTTAGTAGAAGTGAACCAATCCCTTGATTTTTATACTGCGGGTGGACAAATACACAAGTATCCATTCTGTTAGCTCCTGTTACCTCAACAAAACTATACCCAATTATTTCATTAGTTGAAGCAAGGGCAATCCATGCATCTGTTTCAATTTGAACGGAATTCCATATATCCAGTACATCTGACAATGTAATATCCGGTTCACCAATCTCCTCGATATCACATGCTGATATCAAATCTGTAATCACTTGAGCATCTTCTACTGTTGGATTTTTAATAATAACCTTCTGTTCCCCTGTATCCATTTATCGTACTCCCCCTAATGCTAATAAATAATTTTATTATGGCTTTCACCAAACTATTAGCCGCACCAAGTAAGTTAAACATTAGTTCTGTTAAAAATGTTCTTCTTAATAATCAAGTAGTTCTTGATCTCAAAGTTTAAATAAAAAAGATTTGCTCTTATTTCAAATTCTTCCCTCGTCTTCGGCAATTCTGTTTCACGAATGGATTCTTCGTATTCCTCTAATAGCTTTAATGCAATGGTTGTGTCCCCTGAATCCACATGCTGACTGATATTCAGAAAGATACTCGCAAGCATCCCTCTTTGTTTGACTTCCAACTTCGATGAAGAAACAATGCCTATGATGGCTACCATTTGTTTTAGGATTTCGAGTTGATCCTCTCGCATTTCAAGATAATAATAATCTTTATTTTCTTTTCGTAACAAATGATTTTCTACATCTTGTATAGTGAGGTTTTTAGCCTGATTAAGGATATTTTCAACTTCGACTATCTCTTTTCCATCCCACTCTTGCTCACTATCCTTTAAAAATGTAGAGAATTGATATAGAATTGTGCTGAATTTATTTTCGATATCCTTTTTATATTGTTCGATTTCTTTCTTGAAACTTGGCATAATGCTGTTTACGAGTAAGGCGATTCCTATACCTATGAAAATAATATAGAGCTCATTCAATAAGTTTTCGAGGTTAGCTTCCTTAACTGTATAAATATGCAAAACAACAACTATGCTTGTAATAAATCCTTCTTGAGTACGCGTTTTTACAAGTACAGGGACGAAAAATAAGATGAAAAGAGTCAATGTGATAGGATGGTACCCTAATAACTCAAAAAAGATGGAACCTAAAATTAGAGATAATAGCGATGCAAAAAACTTCTTTTGAATGGAATGCAACGTCTTTTTCTTTGTCTTCTCTATACACATTATGACGATAATGGCTGCAAATGACGCAAACTCCAAGTCGAATAAACTTGCAATCCAAATTGCCAACCCGGCACCTATTGCAGTTTTAATTGTCCGATAACCCATTCCGATCATAAGTATCACCCTCTTATTTTCTATATTTTATTATACCCAAGTTCAGGAAAAAACTGATAGTAGTAACTGTTTCATGAAAAGAGAAAGGAGTTGGTGGTCATATGGCTAAAAGTAAAATAACGGTGATTGGAAGTATTAACATGGATTTAGTGACGAGCACCAGCCGAATCCCTAAAGTGGGCGAAACATTGCTTGGTGATTCGTTTCATACCATTCCCGGAGGAAAAGGCGCTAATCAGGCTGTGGCTGCGGCTCGGCTTGGTGCGGAAGTGACCATGATCGGAGCTGTAGGTGATGACTCCTTTGGTGAAACGGTAGTGAATAATTTAACAAGTCATGGGATAAACACTGAAGATATTATTAGGATTAAGGATTGCTCAACTGGTATTGCCTCTATTACAGTATCGGACAGGGATAATAGCATTATTGTTGTACCTGGTGCAAATGACCATATAACTTTAGATATCATTGAGCAAAACGAAGATAAGATTAAAAATAGCGATATTCTATTATTACAATTGGAAATTCCGCTTGAAAGTGTGATAAGGGCTGTACAGTTAGCGAAAAAGCATAACACCCTCACGATATTAAATCCTGCTCCCATTAGAAAGCTCCCTATGGAGTTACTGGAAATGGTGGATTATTTAACGCCTAATGAACATGAGCAAACGCTGCTGTTCGGTTCAACGGGTGGCACTGAAAAAGAAGTAGAGATGTTAAAAGAAAAGTGCATTGTAACGAAAGGTTCCAAAGGGGTTATGCTTTACCATAACGGCGATTGTTTAGAGATTCCAAGCATTCAGGTTGAAGCCGTTGATACAACAGGTGCAGGCGATTCGTTTAATGGGGCGTTGGCCTTTTCTTTATGTGCAGGTACTAAAATTGAAGATGGCTGCCGGTTTGCCAATGTTGTTGGGGCAATTTCAGTCACGAAACTTGGCGCACAAACTGGTATGCCGTCTATAAAAGAAGTTGATGAATTTTTACAGGCCAATAAGTTAAATTGAACTGAAACGGAGAGATCACTAATGAAACCAGTAATAGTAGATGTGGATACCGGCATTGATGATGCATTAGCAATTACATATGCTTTAAAATCCCCTGAGTTGGATGTAATCGGTTTAACGACATGCTTTGGAAATAACTCACTTGAGAATACAACCCGTAGTACACTCGTGATTTTAGAGAGACTTAGGAAGACTGTGCCCGTCTACATGGGTGCAGATAAACCGCTGAAACGTGGGATAACTAAATTCCCACTTAATGTTCACGGGGAGGATGGCTTGGGTAACAACTTCTCAGAAAATCCTGTCAGGGAAGCGGAGGCTGAAAGTGCGGTAGATTTCATTATCAGCCAAGTAAAAAAGCGTCCACACGAAATTACACTAATTCCAGTCGGGCCGTTAACGAATCTTGCCCAGGCTATTATAAAAGCACCGGAGATAATCCCTCTTTTCAACGAAGTGATCATTATGGGTGGTGCAGTGTTTGCCCCTGGTAATGTAACACCTTATAGCGAGGCAAATATATTGGCAGATCCGGAAGCCGCGGATTATGTGTTTTCCTCAGGGCTTCCAGTAACTATTGTCGGTCTTGACGTTACGATGAAGACAATCTTACCAGCGGCAACGACAGATGAATGGCGGGCTATAGGAACAGACGAGTCCCGTTTTTATGCAGATATGACAGACTTTTATATACAGGCATACGAAACATTTGAACCGGGATTTGGGGGATGCGCCCTGCATGACCCATTAGCTGTAGGTGTCGCTATAGATCCTGATTTTGTTAAAAGGGAAGAATGGAATGTAAAGGTTGTCCTGGATGGAGAAGAGACCGGAAGAACAGTGGCATCCGCTGAAGGCGAACCAAAAGTTCAAGTTTGCACTGAAGTGAAGGCGGAACAGTTTTTAGACCATTTTCTTGGCCGTATTTTATAAACGCTAAAATAAGAAACAGTGTCACTCCCGGTTTTTATTGGGTGTGACACTGTTTTTTTTTATGATACGATACAGTTGAACGACTAGTAAAAGACTTCACAACAACGGCGGGAGTGGCGAATGAATCGACTTAAAGGTATTTTAATGATCATAACGGGAGCAATGATGTGGGGGGCAACGGGTCCGATGATGGAATGGATCCTTGCGACGAGCGATATGACCATCTCCTTCATGCTGACTGTCCGCTTGATAGTTGCGGGCTTTTTTGTTTTACTGTTTTTAAAAATGAATGGTAGGGATATTTACCAACCGTTGCGGCATAAAGTCTGGCTACAGCAAATGATCATTTTCGGGGTGTTCGGCATGCTTGGTGTACAGCTTGCGTTTGTCGGGTCCATTAACGCAAGTAATGCGGTCATTGCGACATTATTTCAGTTTTTAGCACCCATTTATATTATTCTTTTCGTTTCAGTTCGGCATAAGGTATTGCCGCCTGCCGCGCAAGTGGTCGGAATGATTGTGACGATGGTAGGCCTTTTTTATCTTTTGACGAATGGTTCGCTGTCCGGATTTGCACTTAGTGCAGGGGCAGTCGCCTGGGGAATTTCTGTTGGTTTCGCGTTTACATTTTACACGCTTTATCCCACAAGGTTAATGAAAGAATGGGGTGTCCTCTTATCTGTAGGCTGGGGGATGCTCATAGGCGGCGGGGCATTGTTCCTCACAAGTGTTACGAAAATGCAGGCTGGTTTTGTAACCCTCGGTGATTGGAAAATTACCTTGATTCTTTCACTTGCCATCATCGTCGGTACGGTTGCCTTCCTTTTATTTTTAGGTAGCATGAAGTACATTTCACCCGTCGAAACAAGTCTTCTTTCAAGCTTCGAACCGCTGACAGCGATGATCATATCCGTCATCTGGTTCGGTAGTGTACTTGGTAAATGGCAACTTGTTGGCGCAATTATCATGCTCATTGGTGTCACAGGGTTATCGATAGCGGGAGGAAAGGTGAAAGAGGAAAAGGGACAGTTAATTAAACGGTAAATTCTGTAACATCTCTTGCACATCTTCGTCCTACAAAGTAATGAATAAATGGAAAGAGTGGATGAGATGAAGAAGAAGGTTGTGCTGGCGGGGGGCACTGGATTCATCGGGCAGTTTCTTGAGAAGCAATTTATTGAATCGGGGTATGAAGTTGTCCATATTTCGAGACGTCCTGAGCATATTTCTTGGACGGATCAAAAACGTATTATGGAAGCGTTGGACGGAGCGGAAATGCTCATCAATCTTGCAGGAAAAACTGTCAATTGCCGTTATAACGATAAAAACAAGAAAGAAATCATGCAATCAAGAACAGAGACAACCGAAATTCTTGGGCAGACAATCGCCAATTGTGACAACCCTCCTCCGCTATGGATTAATTCAAGCACTGCAACCATTTATCGTCACGCGGAAGATCGACCGATGACTGAAGCGGACGGGGAAATCGGTAGCGGATTTTCCGTTGAAGTAGCAAAAGCCTGGGAAGCATCTCTTTTTGAATTTGACCTCCCAAAAACAAGACAGGTTGCCCTTCGTATCGCCATTGTCTTAGGCAAGGATGGCGGGGTCATGGAACCCTACGTGAATCTTGTCCGTTTCGGACTTGGTGGCGTTCAGGGTCCGGGCAACCAAATGTTTAGCTGGATCCATATTGAAGACTTATATCGTATAGTCCTCTTTATAAAAGAGAATGAGCAGCTTGAAGGTGTGTTCAATTGTGCAGCGCCAACTCCAATTACAAACCGGGAGCTAATGGCGCAGTTTCGCAAAAGGATGAATCGGAAATTTGGTCTCTCCTCTCCGAAATGGATGCTTGAAATGGGGGCCGTTTTTATAGGTACGGAAACCGAATTGATATTGAAGAGCCGGTGGGTTGTGCCTGAACGCCTAAAGAATGAGGGTTTTCATTTCAAATTTGAAACGATTGAAAAGGCACTTCAGCAGATTTTGAAGTAGTGGAAAAAGCCTATAATAAATTGGTTTATTTATTAAAGGATAGATATACTTTAATAAGGATAGCAAAATTTGCAATTAGACAAGGAGACGATTTACCATGGGAAAAGTTTTACCTTTTTTAATGTTCCAAGAGGGTAATGCAGAAGAAGCGATGAACTTTTACACTTCACTCGTTAAGGATTCAGAGATACTGAGCATTGTCCGTTACGGAGCAGAAGGACCAGGAGATGAAGGCACAGTGATGCAAGCCAGATTCTCTTTAAAAGGGCAGGAATTCATGTGTATTGACAGTAATGTGAAGCATCAGTTTACATTTACACCTTCTTTCTCTATCTATATCACTTGTGATTCTGAAGAAGAACTCACTGAACTATACGAGAAACTGCTTGAAGGCGGTCAGGCACTGATGCCAATAGATAATTACGGGTTCAGTAAGAAGTTTGGTTGGGTAAACGATCGCTTCGGAGTTTCGTGGCAAATGGATCTTCCTTTTTGAAATAAAAATTGTAAATATTATCAATAATGTTATATCAATAAAGCATGTTGACAACCCTGTTTTCCTTCTGGTAGATTACTTCTAATATAAGAAAATCTAAGACGTGAAAAAGTAATTTGGGTGGTATCGCGAGTAAGAACTCGTCCCTGTTGCGGGACGGGTTTTTTATTTTTAGTTTCATAAGTTGTCTTCTTTCAGGAAAGGGAGGTTTACTAAATTGAAAAACTTGGTTGTCATTGTTGGTTCGCTCATTGTTGCATTTGGATTCAATTTCTTTTTGGTGCCGTATGGAATTTTAAGCAGCGGAATAAGCGGGCTTGCCATTTTAATTGGCCTTGTTACTCCATTTGATATTGGGCTAATGAATCTCTTGCTCAATTTACCGTTACTCATTTTAGGATACATTAAACTTGGCCGAACAATAACGATTAACACACTCGTTTGCGTAGCTTCCCTTTCAGCTTTTTTATATCTTTTACCTGCTGTTCCTATTACAGATAATATCCTTCTCTCAGCTATTTTTGGGGGTATCATAGGCGGTATTGGTGTCGGGCTGATTTTAAAGTACTCAGGCACGTCTGGCGGATTGGATATTATTGCAATCATCCTTTCCCGAACAAGTAATGTAAGCGTTGGTCTTCTCCTTACTGGGATGAATGGTGTCATCGTCCTTATTTCCGGAGCTTTCTTCGATTGGAATATTGCTTTATATACACTACTGTCCATTTATTTGACAGGTAAAATGATTGATACACTCCATACTGATCACATTAAATTAACGATGCAGATTGTGACGACAAAAGGAGAGTCCATACGGAAAGAATTGCTGGATTCCGTCTATCGGGGCATTACGATCACTGAAGGTTATGGCGGGTATACACAGGAAACAAAACATATCCTAATGATGGTGGTGACACGTTACGAGACGATGCAGATTAAAAAAATTGTCCGCAAGTATGATAAAAATGCCTTCATTAATATATTTGAAACGATTGAAGTCGATGGTCAGTTTGCAAAAAATTAGATTTACCTAGTTAGTATGCCCCGTTAATCCCAATCCGCGCATAGTTTTAGGATATTTTACAATACTAAGCACGCCGTAAAATATCTAATTTGCAGGAGGGAAGATAAAATGGCTACTAAAGATTCGGGTCCGAGTTGGAAAAAGAACCATCCAAGTACCAAGTTAGGTAACTCTGTGCAAAAGGCAGATCGTTCTGTTAAACAGGCAATGTCGCATCCTGAGGAAATGGCTGTTGAGCACGCTTTTAATTCCATTGAAACTGCTGAAAATGCATACATGAATGCAGAGGAGCACAACGAGCATATGGATACAGTTCAGCAAAACAAAGAACAGTTAGACATGATGAAGCGACAATTGGATGAAGTGCAAGAGATATTGGAAGAAGAATAAGAAAAGAATCACCCCATGGGCTTTGCGGAGCTTATAGGGGTGATTCACTATACGCTTAATTCACTTGTGATATATTGATAGTCCTTTATAATATAGATAAGGAGGTGGAAAACATGGAACAGGAAACTATGCTGAAAGAAATATTAAGTGCCTTCAAACTTCATGCCGAACACATAGACAAGCGATTTGAAGAGATGGACAAGCGTTTTGAACAGCGGTTTGAACAAATTGATAAGCGATTTGATCGATTGGAAATGAAGGTTGACGGAATACGTTTAGATTTAACGGATACACAGAAAACCACTAATTTCTTATTGGGTAAAGTAGCGCACCATGAAGAAAAATTTCTTGAGCTTTCACAACAAAAACAATAAACACCACTTTTCGTTAGTATGAACTTTAGGTTTTAATTCATTTCTTTTTTGTTATGAATGGGGCAATTATTTTTGATTCCATTTCTTTTCCTTCACAGATAAGATCTCCACTTTGGCTCCATATTCACCTCGAATCACCTTCCTTGCGCCGATGGGAGTTCTTGCATTAACTTGCTTGATTTCTTTTGTCCCATTCTGCTCCATTGTTACGATAAAGCATTTGGACCCGCACATCATGTAACTCACTCCCATATTTCTTTACTTTCATTATAGGATAAATTTACTTTACGCGTATTATTCCTGTTAACCTAATAATTATTGCTATAATTAAGAGTGTCCGAGCCAAGTTTCGGACTCTCTTTTTCATATTTTCAAGGGAGTTGGATGAATAGATGAACAAAAAGGCAATTGCGGACATCCGCAAGCGTTTTAAATTGGATACAGACCTATTGAAGATTACTAATATTTATAATGTCTACATTAGACAAGAAGGCAATGAAATTTATCACGAAGTAAGCCAGCCGTTTGCCATGTTAGATCGGGAACAACAGGAGCTATTTTTGGATAACTTTAAAAAAGTGTTAGGCGGGAAATTGGACGCGAAACTGTTTGAAGTGAAATTTCGCCCTCAAGCTGAGGAGCAAGAAGATCATACGCAAAAGCTCTTATATGATGCTCTTCATGCGGACGAAGTGGCGGATTGGAAGGAAGGTATGCAACGCATTGCGCAAAAAATGGTGCAGGATGTTCAATATGAAAAGGACATTGTCATCACTTTCATTCGCGGGAACTACTACAAACCGACGAAACGGGGAAGTGAAGAAGCGGAAATTGCGGCCCGGGATGAAGTGTATAAGAATCCATTTATACTTTGCAGCATGAACCAGACAGTTGAACCGAAGCGATCACTTGTGTTCGATTTCAATGAAAAGGAGTTCAAGTCCAGTTTTGTAGCGGATCCTATCATTAACCTTACATCTCCGATCGGTGGGTTTTTATTCCCAACGTTCACTGACAATGCTGCAGATGTTAACCATATTCTTTATTCTGCAGGGAAAGCGAATAAGCCCAACTACCATTTCATCGAAAACGTTCTTGACGGCGAGGAAATCATGACTGCCGATGAAGATAAAATTGTTTTTGAAGAAATTGTTAGATCGGTCACCGGAAATGAAATAAATACAAGAACTCTTGCAAGTGTTTATGATGAAATCCAGCGCATGATGGAAGTCGACGAAGAGCAAGATGAAGAAGAAAGCGTTCCAACCTTGGACACAAAAGAGGTGACCCGCGTTCTGAAGGCAAGTGGCGTGGAAGATGTGGACACGGAAAAGGTGGAACGGGCCTTCCGAAGTGTAATTGACGACGAAACATATGAGCTGAAAGCGAGCCATATCGTTCCAAGCTATACATCGAAATCGATCAAGATTGAAACAAAGGTTGCGAATATTGCTATCAGCCCGCAAGACTTAAGGTATGTAAGGCAAGTAGAGGTCGATGGTAAACGTTGTATATTGATAGAGGTAGAGGAAGACACGGTCATTGAAGGATTTACAATAATTTCGGAAGAGTTATTGAAATAGATTCAGAAAATGCATGACGACTGCATATAGTAGACAAGATCATTTTAAAAGGACTTTTTATGTTATAGTTAGCAAACAAAAATTGAGAAGTCGAGGTATGCAGTATGAATGAAGAGTTACGAAAAGATGCGGAAGATTGTTATCGACGGGCTGAGGAGAAGGCTGTAGATTACTTTAAATCGCTGTCAGTTCAACTCGAAAATAATACCTACGTCGCTACATTGACAAGAGACATACAACTATGGAAACAGGATTATTTGGGCCATTCGCTACTACAAAGTTTTACACGTGGGAAAGGAAAACCGGATTCCCATAAGTACCATCAATACATCCAATGGTTGGATAATGCCGGAAAACTGGATAGTTACTTGGATCGAAGCATTTCATATATTTTTATGCGGGATTTGGGGAAAGACTTGAGCTCACCCGATACACTATACAGAATTCAACATGTCGTTGACGATTTAAAAATAGATCTACTTCATTCAACTGCAACTGACCGCGGGGAAATGTTCAGCATGCATACGTTATACCGTTGGGCCCAGAAGGAAGGCATTGAATCGTCAATGATTTGGGTCTTAGACAAACTAAAAACGGTGTCCTCTAATCTTCCGGAAGGGATGAATCGTGAAGAGGCTAAGCGAAAACTGATTAAAATCATTGCTGGGGTCGTCATTCACCAGATTGAGGAGATGGGCGATCATCTTTCGCCCGAAGAGCGCGTCGGGAAATTGGATGAAGCAATTAGGTTAGGCTATTCCTATGGCCTAACCTATCCGTTTATCGATGATCTTTTGGATTCAGAAGTCCTGACCGATGCAGAGAAAAAACAATATTCACGTTTGATAAGATCGACCCTCATCACAGGATCCGTGCCTGATTTAAAATCATGGGACGGAACCAACCGGGAACTAATTCAATATATTCATTCAGAGCTCCGTGAAGCCTTTACATATATTCAGTCGCAGTTAGAGCGCAAGGGAAAAGAAGATTTCTTCGAACAATCCTTTGTGTTTTTTCACTCTCAGGAAGTGGATCGTGAAAAGGACTTATCAAATGCAAATTACACCAATGAAGAACTTTATATACCGGTTATTTTGAAATCCGCTTCTTCACGTTTGATTGCCCGTTCGGTGCTTACTGTTAAAGAGGATAAGGAATTCGACAATCGGACTTTCTTCTATGGGATTTACAACCAACTTGCCGATGATTTCGCTGACATGTTTGATGATATAGAGGCCGGTGCGGTTACTCCCTACACGTATTATTTGAAATATCATAGGGTTCGCCAGGATTTGATCAACCCTTTTGAATTATACTGGACGGTCATTTTCAATTTGATCCATAACGTGTATCACTCGGACACGAAGACACGTAATGTTATGTTGAGCCGTGCGCTGAATGGCCAGAAGCGATTCAAAGAAAAAGTAGGAGACAAGAAATACAAAGAATTGATGGGGATATTCGCTACAGGAAATCCGAAATTCGATGGACTTATACAAAAGATGGTAAGGAAATCTAATGATGTAGACTTCCTTGATAAGTTAGTTAGGGATCAAATCATTGCAAACTTTAAAAATGAAAGCAAAGAGCGTGAAGACTTTGTAAACATGGCCAAGACTGTGCGGAATCAGATAAACACCATACTACATATCCCTAAAAACGGAATTGCTTCTTCAATGGATGAGTCAATCATTGATGCCGCAAATTACAGTCTGTTGGGCGATGGAAAGCGGCTTCGACCAATCATGACTTGGGTTATGGGTGTCCATGAATACGGATTGGATGAGTCAACTATTGAACCGCTTCTTAAATCATTGGAGTATATGCATACGGCGTCCTTAATCTTTGATGATCTACCAGCTCAGGACGACTCGTCATTCCGACGGGGGCGTCCTACCGTACACAAGGCGTATAATACAGCCGTGGCGGAATTAACCGGCCTCTATCTAACCCAGGAAGCAGTTGTTGAACAAGCCTCTCTTCGCTTTGATCCGCAGGTTGTCCTCCGTCTGATCCGGTATTCAGCAGGAAAGACAACGGAGATGTGCAGAGGTCAGGCGATGGATTTGAATTCTAAAGGCAAAGAATTGACGTTAGACCAATTAAATACGATTTGCTTTTATAAAACAGGTATTGCCTTCGAGGCTTCTCTTGTCATGCCTGCAATTTTAGCGGGAAGGCAGGAAGAGGAAATAGAGGCATTGAAAACATTTGCTTACCACGCAGGCATCGCTTTTCAGATCAAGGATGATTTACTTGATGTCGAAGGTGATCTCGAATTGCTTGGAAAGCCAGTCGGTCAAGACGTTGAAAACAATAATTCGAATTTCGTATCCATCCTCGGTAGTGAAGGTGCACGAAAGGCAATGTGGAACCATTACTGCCACGCTATGGAAGCACTTCAAGAGCTCCATTATAAAACAACCTATTTGAAACAAATACTGGACTACACTATAAACCGGGATTATTAAGATGCCATTAAACGTCCAAAGCTTTGAGCTTTGGACGTTTGTTGTGCAATACAAGTCGCAATGAGGATTGGATACTACCCTGATTATAGGTTATCGATCATTTCCCAGGGTTTATTGATCATTTCCCAGCATTTATCGATCAATTGGAGATTGATATCGATTATTTCCCGGCTTATATCGATCATTTCCCGGGATATATGGTCAATTCGGGACCTTTGACTCGCTCGCTGAATTTACAGCAAGCCGATGATGCATCAAGATGCGCCATCGGCTTGTTCTGCCGGGGAGATCGAATCTTCGCCGTACTGCTCCTTAATATACCGCCTTACTTGCGAAACGATATAGAAATACCCGATTGCAATCAAACCACTGAAAATCCAGCCACTGATCTGCCTGTAAATTAGCACCTGCCCATACCCGTCGACTCCGTAAGAATAAATAAGATAGGCTTTTAAAGACGATTGAAATAGGCCTTTGAAGACAAATAATCCAGTCACCATCTGGTACCATTTGAAAATGCCTTTGGTTGAAAACAACGCTTTGCTCTCTTCACGCGGGTGGCCCTGCAAGTAGGCGAAATCTACCGCGAAATAGAGCGCAAGCGGTCTTCGGAATAAAACAGACAACAAGTAAACGCTCGAATACATGTAACCGAGATAGACTTGATTCCACAATAGGTTTTCCGCATTCCCCGACAGCAGATTTACGGCCGTACCTAAGAATAGGGAGAGAATGATAAAGAGACCACTAATATTAAATTGCTTTTCACGAACGAAGCGATAAATCGTATAAATTAATCCCGGGACAGTTGATAGCAACAACGCGTAGTAATCGCCGAATGGTTCGCGCCCATAATTCCACACTATAAAAGGAAGAGCCATGTAAAAAACGAGATCGAGCGCCATCAGCTTCTTCATGACGATGTTTCCTCGCCATTCGTTTCATTATAATATTGAATGGCTTGTTCAATAAATGTGACAAGGTCATCGTGAAAATACAAAAATCCGGTGACCTCCTGCTGCTTGCTCAAATGCCATACTTTATTCGCAAGCTCAAGATTTCCTTTGTACATGACATGCACAAGAGAGATCCAACGTTTCGCCAATTGCTGGGCAATTTCACTGGTCGGACTTTCACTGACATTGGCTTTGACCTCCCGGAATAATGCCGTAGCTTCACTCGCCAATTCACCGTCGGCACCAAGACTCGGAAATTGTTTTAAAAGGGCTTGCTCCTCCTCAGAAAAATATTGATTCCAAATTTTTTTCAAAGCCTTTTTATTGTTTGGAGAAGAGTAGAACGTCTCAAATATTGATTTCCAGTCTGTAGTTCCTTCAAATTCTGCTAAATATAATAAAGACTTAATGGAGCTTTCCATTCTTTTTAGTTGCTCCTGTTCCTCCTGGATTATCTTCAACCGCATTTCCAACAGGTCTTTACTATTCAATTGTTTGTCGTTCATTGCATCTTGGATAGTCTCAAGCGGCAAGCCTATGTTCCGTAACGTTAATATATAATGAAGCTTCGACACGTCCTCTTCGGAATAAAACCGATGACCGTGCACAGTCCTTTTAGTTGGAAGCAATAATCCAATTTCATCATAATAGCGCAATGTGCGCACTGATATATTGCTAAGCTCTGCAAGTTTCCCAATTGAATACAAAGTTTTCTCCACCCCCATCACGTTACCTTCATTATAGGACCTTCCGTTACGTAAGGGGCAAGTGTTTTTTGAAAAATAAAAAAGACATTACCACACCGGAGAACTTCCGATAGCGGTAATATCTTTAAGTCATCAAATAATAATTACACCAAGTAAAACTGCAATGATTAATAGAAGAATACTTAGTCCCCACATCATCATAAATGAATAACGAATATGCTTACCCATTTCAAGTCCTGCAAGTCCGAGTGCCAACCAAAGTGCTGGCGACAATGGGCTAACAAATGTACCGATAATGTTACCGATGATCATTGCGTATGCAGTAGAGAGTGATGGGATGCCGAAAGTAAGGGCAACCTGGTCAATAATTGGCAACAGGGCAAAATAATAAGCATCTGTGCTTAGGAGCAAATCGAAAGGTACTCCAAACACACCGATAATGATATGTAAATACGGAGCGACGAATTCTGGTAAAATGGTTACAAGATCTGTCGCAATCGAAGTGAGCATATTTGTACCGTTTAAGATACCTAAGAAAGATCCAGCTGCCAAAATAATTGTTGCCATCATAATTCCGCCCGGAGCATGCTCTTTAATACGCTCCATTTGGTCTTTAACTTTCGGGAAGTTGATTGGCAAAGCGAGACTTACACCAATCATAAATGCAAAACCTGCCGGGATAACTCCCCATACAAGGACACCAATCACAGCAACTGCAAGAATGGCGTTGATCCACAGAAGTTTTGGACGCTTTAAGTCATCTTCTTCAGCAACAGTAGCCGCCAATTGTGCTTCAGCAATCGTTGAGTCGGAAATATTATCTCCATACGTTTCTCCGGCAGCCTCTTTTTTCGCGATCAACCGTTTTTCACGATAACCTAAAGTAACAGCAATAATGATTAATAAAATTATACCAATAACCTGAATTTGAATAAGTGGTCTCCAAAGCTCCGTTACATCTATATCCAACACAGAAGCCGTTCTTCCAAGCGGACCAGCCCAGGGAACCATATTCATAATCGAAGCAGCAGTTCCAACAAGCATTAATAGTAAATACGGATTCATCTTCAACCGTTTGTATAATGGAAGTAGTGCAGGGATTGTAATTAGGAAAGTCGATGCACCAGAACCGTCCAAGTGAGCGATTGCAGCAATGATTACGGTTGCAACTGCAACTGCGATGACATTTCCGCGAGAAATTGCAATCATTTTGTTAATAAGTGGATCGAATAACCCAACGTCTTGCATGATTCCAAAAAATAGAATGGCAAAGATGAACATAATGGCAACGCTTGCAACTTTGGTTGTACCTTCTGTGAAAAACACACCAATTTCATCGAAACCAAAACCGGCAGCAAATGCCCCGGCAACTGGAACTAATACAAGTCCAACGATAGGAGAAACTTTCCCGCTAATTAGCAACGCAACAATGATGACAATAGTAATTAAACCAATAATACTTAGCATATATGTCTCCTTCCTAGCAAACCGAAGTCCACTCATGAAAAAGAAAGGTTTGTGTAAGCGGATACATACTTAACTAAAAAAACAAGTATCCGCACAAAAAAATAACCATCTCTATTTCAAAATATTCTATAGTTAGAAATTTATCATAAAGAGGTTAAATGTATAAGTTTATGTAACTAAAATCACTAAAGGATGTTTTGATTGTTTTGTTCATTTTGTCCACGGTGTGTATTTTCGTTCAGGACGGCCGATGTCTCCGTATTTTAACTTGGCATCCGCTTCTTTTACGGACACTAAGTATTCTAAATAGCGTCGTGCGGTCGAGCGACTTACACCTACTTTGCTTCCGGCATCCAACGCAGTGATGCCGGATTCATCGCTTTCTTGTAAGATCTTTTTTACCTTTTCCAACGTTAGTTGATCGATTCCTTTCGGTAATCCTTCCTCAACATCTTCGATTTTTGATGTTGTAGTTACTTGGTGGCCCGTCAAGCGGTCTATCTCCTCTTGCTGCAACTCCGACTTTGTCGTAAAAATAAACTTTTGGTTTCGGAAGCTCAATAATGTACGTTCAAAGCGGTCAAAATCGACCGGTTTTACAATATAATCAAAAATCCCACCACGAAGCGCTTCGGCGATTGTCTCTACTTCTTTTGCTGCAGTGATCATAATGACATCAATCTCAGTAAACTCATTCCGCAATGTCCAGAATAAATTCAATCCTTGAACGTCTGGTATATAGACATCCAACAGAATCAGTTGTGGCAATCTTCTTGTGCTGCGCAAATAAGTAAGTGCTTCTTCACCTGTCTTTACAACATGCTCTACAATGAATCCTTCCACACGATTGACGAATTCACGGTTAATCTCCGCAATTCGAAAGTCATCTTCAATAATTAAAACCTGAATCGACTCAAGCATCTTGTTTCCTCCTTTCATCCACTTCTTTCGGCATTGAAAGCACGAAGCTTGCACCACCGAGGTCCCCTTCTTCCAAATATAGTTCCCCATCTAATCTTTCTACAAGTTGTTTTGTTAGTGATAACCCAAAACCACCATGTTCGCCTTCTTTTGAGGTAAAGCCTTGTTCAAAAATCCTGTTCATATACTGTGGAGGAACACCTGCACCGGAATCGTCGATTTCAAAAATAATATCATTTCCGATATCCGTAAAAAAAATAGCTATTTTACGTTGAGTCGGTGGAACCTTTTTTACAGCATCCATCGCATTATCGATTAAATTTCCGATAGCAGTCAGTAATGCTTCACTCTGCATTTCATTTAAATAAGTTTCCAGTATACTATCTTCTTGAATTGTAAGTTCTATCCCTAATTCGCTTGCCTGATTGATTTTCCCAAGTAATAGCCCGCTCACCTTCGGGTCTGACACTTTTTGAATGACTAAGCGGATCCAGTTTTTTTGAACCATGCTTTCCTGCTGAATATAGGAAATTGCTTCTTCTTTTTTATCAAGTTGCAATAGACCAAGAATCGTATAGAGTTTGTTTGAGAATTCATGTGTTTGTGCCCGTAATGCATTTGTATATTGTTTAATCGACCGTAATTCCTTTGTTAATAAATCAATTTCAGTCTTATTGCGGAATGTGAATACTGTCCCGGACAATGAGTTATTGTCATAGATGGGCATTTTATTGGCAAAAACAATTGTGTTGCCAATCAATATTTCCTGATCGATTTGATCATTATTATCTCGAAGGAAATTAAGTAAATGCTTTGCAGCTGATAGGTCGTTGATCGACATACCTTCGTAGTTTTTTGAATGAATGACCTGATTGAAAAGTAACCGTTGGGCAGCAAAATTGATCATCGTAATCATGCCGTTTTGATTTACAGCGATAATGCCTTCATGAGTGGATTGAAGAATCGCGTCTTTTTGAATTAGCAAATGTGCAATTTCTTCAGGTTCCAGGCCGAATAATACTTTTTTAATATACGATGCTATAAGAATGGCACCAATTATAGCAACAATGGCGGTGTTTAATAAGACAATCCATAGATGGATATTATAAGACTTTATAATTGATTGGATATCATTCACTAAAAATCCGACCGATACGACGCCCACAATTTGCCCATCCAAGTACACAGGGACTTTTGCGCGTACTGAGCTGCCTAATGATCCAACAGCTTTTGAGACATACGATTCACCAAAAATCAGCGCCCTCTCATTATCTTCCCCTACCATTTTCTTTCCGATTTTTTCGGGAAGCGGATGTGCGTACCGAATTTCCGAGGTATTACCGACGACTATAAACTCAGCCTTTGTTGCTTTTTGAATAGGCGATACAAGGGGATTAATAATGGATGCGGGGTCATTATGCTTAAACGCTTCAGCTAATTCCGGGATAAGTGCCACACTTTCCGCTACACCAAGTGCACGATTGCCAACCTGCTCTTCCATCGTGTTGGATATGAAATGGCCGATATAAATTCCGATTCCTGTAATTATCGCAATGACAAGGACACCTACTAATAAGATCATTCTCATTTTGAAGTTAATAATGAAAGTTGGTTGAAGATGTGGGTTTTCGACCCTTCTTTTCTGTCTATTCATCATTTCGTCGGCTCCTTATATTTCAGGTGCCTGCGCACCGAACTATTCCGACTATACAACACATTTGCTGGAAAAAGAAATTCAAAATATATGTACATAAAAAAATGAGAAGCGAATGCCTCCCACTTATTCTTGCATATATCCAATTTTTTTACGTCTTGATAATTTCATTGAATTGTTCTCGCTGACAAATGTGGAGCCTAATAGCAAAGCGCCTCCAAGCAATTGAACAACTGTCGTTTGTTCATGCAGGATGACGGCGGAAATCACTAATGATGTAATGGGATCTGCATAACTTAAGGCGGCGATACTTTGGCCTTTTAACTTTCTTATGCCGGAAAAGAAAAACAAGTAAGCAAAACCTGTATGTACAACCCCTATGATGATGATAAACGGAATTGAAGAACCGGAGACATCCAAAACACCAAATCCCTCAGTGAAAAATACATATGGCATGAGAAGTGTCGTTGCGATTCCAAGTTGTATTAATGTCGTTTCAAGCCCATCCATGTTTTTGATGAACTTATTTATAAGCATTAATGAGGCGTAAAATGCCGCAGCGACCAAACCATACCCAATGCCAATAAGATCCTCTACTCCAGATGCACTAACTTTCCCGTTTCCAACGATAAATAACATCCCAAGCATGGCAATCGCAATGCAGATTATTTTCTTTGCCGACAGTTTTTCCTTCAGAACAATCGGAGATAGGATCGTGACAAATACTGGCGCAAAGTAGTAGCTAAGGACAGCGTTCGATATAGTTGTATGCTTGAATGCTTCAAAAAAGAAAATCCAGTTTACACTTAATGCAATACTTGAAGCTATCAAAAGAACAGCATTCACTTTCACGAATGCCCATGGAATTTTCTTTTTCATTATGATTATGACCGTTGTTAAGAATAAGCTGCCAATTAAACCGCGTACTAAGGCTATTTCACTTGAAGATAAATCTATATACTTTACAAATACACCAATCGTACCGAAGATGATCATTGATAATATAAACTGGAATTTGGATTTCATATTCTACTCCTTATGTTCAGTGAAACGGCTTTATACAAATTCATTATATACATGATACTCTATTACGTATATCACAAAAATCTATAAATTTATAGACCCTTCTATCCCTTAACCAAAATCCAACCTATATATATAGTGAGGAAGACATTTTGAAAGGGGCATAAGTATGGTGAAAATTGTATTGGATGCGGGACATGGGCTAAATACGCCGGGGAAGCGGTCACCTGACGGGGAAAGGGAATGGTGCTTCAACAACGAAGTGATCAATGCATGTACTGAGAAGCTTGCTACATATGAAAATGTACAAGTGATGCGCGTAGATGATCCGACCGGAAAAACAGATGTGTCACTTAGGAAACGAACGGATCTGGCTAATAGATGGAATGCCGATATCTATGTCGCAGTACATCATAATGCAAATACGGGTAAGTGGGGAAGTTGGACAGGCGTGGAAACATATGTAATGGATTCACCAACAGTTGGATCTACATCTTTAAAACTTGCGCGGCTTGTTGGTCCGCAGATTGCAAAAGCGATGGGATTGAAGGATCGTGGGGTGAAAAGGGCAAACTTTCATGTGCTACGCGAAACGAAAATGCCTGCCATACTGACGGAGGGCGGATTCATGGATTCTCTAATCGATATCAAAGCACTGCGTTCAAAAGAGAAACTGAAGAAACAAGGAGAGACGTTGGCTGAGGTACTTGCGGTTTATCTCAAACTCCAACCGAAGTTAGAGAAAAAGTTCATTTAAAAAGGAAGGAGGCGCACTAAATATGCGCCTCCTTTATTTTTAATATATTTTATAAATGTTCTACTCTGCTATCGGCATAGTTGAATCGCCAATCGTGCCGGAAATGAGTTGTTCAACATGCTTGGAAACCTCATCGGGTGTTGTATCCAATGCCAATGCCAACTCTTTAAACAAGACTTGCCGTATATCCATTAATATTTCTATGTCCCTTGAGCCTAACTTTTTCCCTTCACTTTCTAATTCCATTTCTTTACGGGTCAATGTGTTTGCCATAGCGGCAATCTTCAAGGGGTTACTTGTTTTTAAAATTGAGTTGAAGGCCTGGTATCTTGTTGTTGGACGTTCTATCCAATCTCCAGTTGGTTTTGTGAAACACTCCAATATGATCTTTGCTTGTTCCTTAGAGACAATGTCCTTCAAAGTGGAAAGATCGCTGTCTACTGGGCAATAAATTGTTAATGTAGGCTGATTAACAGGATGCAAAATATAATAGGATTTCGTTATTTCACCGAATGTCTCTTCAGACATGTCCTTTATCTTACAAACACCATGCGGGCCATATGTGACTAAATCACCGACTTCATACAATAGTATTTCCTCCTGTCTAAGGTAATTGTCAACCAGGTTTACAATAAGTATATGCCAAATCATTAAAATTGTCAACTTAGTTGACGTTTAGGTAAACATTTATTATAGTACGGGTATATATTTCACGGAGGTAATGAAATGAGTAATAATTCAACTAAGAATGTCTTGGATCTGATGAGAGTGCATTACACGGCATTACGATCATTAGCGGAGCAACTCTGGGGGGATGAAAAAGACATTCCTATCACGATTTCGGAGTGGTATATATTATCTTCCATACAGGACGGAAACGACACAATTACAAAGATCTGTTCAAAATATGATATGTCGAGACAAGCTGCTCACAAGTTTATTAAAGGGTTAGAGGGGAAGGGCATTGTATCATCAACATTAAGTACAGAGCGTAAGGGAAAGAAGGTTATTAGCTTAACTGAGTTAGGTATAGATTGCTATACGGAGACAGTTGTTTTGAAAAATAAGATAGATCTACAAATATCTGAGAGGTTAGGCAAGGATAATTTCCAACGACTAATAGATCTATTGGACAGAGAGTGGATATGATGCTATCCAAATATGAATCTATAGTCGTTTTGATTTATTCTTAGTTGTGTTACAATATACAGGGTTAAGATTGAATCGGAAAAGGTGTGTTCCTAGGTCTCGCCTTGGCTTGCCGATGCATTATGGGAGCGCGTACATCCTTTCTCAAATCTCAAGGCATAAAGGAAGGTAAATATGAGTAACAGACAAAATACTACAGACGTTATCTTAATTGGCGCCGGAATCATGAGTGCAACTTTGGGGACTTTGTTGAAAGAACTAACACCAGATTGGAAGATTAAAGTGTTTGAGAAACTCTCAAATGCAGGCGAGGAAAGCTCAAACGAGTGGAATAACGCGGGCACGGGCCACGCTGCATTATGTGAGCTGAACTATACCGTTGAGAAATCCGATGGATCCCTTGACATCAGTAAGGCGATAAAGGTCAATGAACAGTTTCAACTTTCAAGACAATTTTGGTCTTATCTTGTAAATAATAATTTGATAAACAATCCTGAGGAATTCATCATGCCATTGCCCCATATGAGTTATGTACGTGGGGAAGAGAATGTGAAATTCTTGAAAAAACGTCATGATGCACTATCCAATAACCCCTTATTCAAAGGGATGGAATACTCTGAAGACCCTGAGACTCTTAAAGAGTGGCTTCCGTTAATGATGAAGGGGCGGAATGTAAAGGAACCGATTGCGGCAACAAAAATCGATTCCGGAACAGACGTCAACTTTGGTGCTTTAACGCGTATGCTATTCGACCATTTGAAGGGCAACAACGTTGAAATTCATTACCAACACAATGTAACTACCATAAAACGTACAAGCGATGGTCTATGGGAATTAAAAATTAAGAATCTAAATAGTGGTGCAGTGGAAGTCCATAAAGCGAAATTTGTCTTTATCGGTGCTGGCGGCGGTAGTTTGCATTTATTGCAAAAATCCGGTATTCCAGAAGGAAAACATATTGGCGGCTTCCCGGTTAGCGGATTATTCATGGTCTGTAAAAACCCTGAAGTGGTTGAGCAGCATCATGCGAAAGTATACGGGAAAGCATCGGTTGGTGCACCACCTATGTCAGTTCCGCATTTGGATACGAGATATATCGACAATAAAAAATCATTGCTTTTTGGTCCGTTCGCAGGCTTCTCTCCGAAGTTCCTAAAAACGGGTTCGAATTTGGATTTGATCACATCCGTTAAGCCGTATAACGTATTCACAATGTTAGCCGCGGGTGCAAAAGAAATGTCATTGACTAAATACCTCATTCAGCAGCTGATGTTATCGAAAGAACAGCGTATGGAAGAATTACGTGATTTTGTTCCTGAAGCGAAGAGCGAAGATTGGGATATGGTAGTCGCCGGTCAACGTGTACAAGTTATTAAAGATACTGAGGCTGGCGGCAAAGGTACACTCCAATTCGGAACGGAAGTTGTAACTGGAGCCAGTGGTTCAATCGCTGCACTATTAGGTGCTTCGCCTGGAGCTTCAACTGCCGTTCACGTAATGCTTGAAATTTTGAATAGATGTTTCCCGCAGCAAATGAAAGAATGGGAACCGAAAGTTAAAGAAATGATTCCTTCCTATGGCGTTTCGCTTGTGGAAAATCCTGAATTACTCCAAGAAATCCATACTTCAACTGCACAGGCGCTTGGTCTAGTAACTGAACAGCCGGTAGAGGAAGAGTCTGTGGACGTTGTTGAACCAGAGGCGACTGCTGAAGAGGATTCGCTAATTGTTGATACGGGAGACACGGAGAACGACGAGACATTGGGAGTAGATAGAGAAGTTCCGAATGTGGATGCCAACTTGGTAGTGGAAGAAGATCCAAAGAAAGAAGATTAAATGAATGTTAAAAGCTGACGGGCTCTTGCTCCGTCAGCTTTTTGTTCGTCTAGGCTACGGGCGCTAGCCCCTCGAGACGCTTCAGACTTGAAGCAAAAGGCAAAAAGCACCTTTTGTTCAAGTCTTCCAGCGCTTGTCGGGGCTAAGCAGGCGCCCTGCGCTTTTGTTTCTAAAACGTATACCGGGCGACTTGCTCTCCGTCAATTATGAACCCGTCAACTTCATGGAATCCCATTTTTTCATAAATCCGTTTTGCATGTTCATTAGCCGGTTCGTACGATAGCGTAATGGTTTGGTGACAGTCCTCTTTTCTTTCCTGAATATCATCAATAACAAGTTGAATCGCTTTTTTCCCGTACCCTCTGCCTTGGTGGTTTTGGTCAATCATCATCCGATAAATCCAGTATTCATGATCATCATCGTCTATTCCATATAGTGCAAAGCCGACCATTTCCTCACCATGATAAATTCCCTTCGCTGTAAAATTTTCAAGAAAATTCAACTGGGCCAACGATACAACGTTTGACGCCACGAAATTTACTTGATCCTCCCGAACACGGAGTGAAGTAGCCTTATACCAATTTTCTTTTGTTATCGCCTGTAGATGCAACATAATTCATCTCTCCCTTGAGGTAAATTATACAAAGAGAAATATAGACGTGGATAGACCTGTAAAAAATAATTATTAATGTTATAATAGTTAACGTCGCAATCACCCTTCAAATTATAGAAAGGGATTTTTTTATGATTATATTACATAATGTCAGCAAGAATTTTGGGCAGTTTAAAGCCGTTAAATCTGTTTCTTTGTCGGTTAAAAATGGTGAGATTCATGGCATCATCGGAGCAAGTGGAGCCGGGAAGTCAACTTTGCTACGACTCATGAATTTACTGGAAATCCCGGATGCAGGCGACGTGGATATAAACGGTAAAAAATTAACAAGAATGCGTGGTAAGGATCTTCGGCAAGCACGAAAGTCGATTGGGATGATCTTTCAACATTTTAATTTGGTCGCAAATAAAACGGTATATGAAAATGTAGCGATGCCGTTGAAGTTGTCGAAGTTTCCAAGGCGAGAACGTAAGAATCGTGTGATGGAGTGTCTGCAGTTTGTTGGGCTGGAACGTTTCATGGACAAGTATCCCGCACAACTGAGTGGGGGACAAAAACAGCGTGTAGCAATCGCAAGGGCACTCGCGAATAACCCTCAAGTATTATTATGTGATGAACCAACGTCGTCACTTGATCCAAATACGACTGCTGAAGTCCTGAGTGTCTTGGAAAATGTGAATAAAAGTCTTGGTGTCACAATTGTAATTGTCAGTCATGAGATGGACGTGATCAAAAGCATTTGCAATCGCGTAACCGTCATGTCTGATGGTGAAGTTTACAACACTGTTTCGATAGAGCCAAAAGGGATTCGTGTCATAGACAGCAATCCTCAGAATTTTGTGGAGCAATTGACGAAGGATGGTGAAATTGGCCATGCCTGAGATTTTGATTCAATATGAAGCTGAAATATGGCAGTCCATTGGGGAAACCTTTATTATGGTAGGGGTTTCAATCTTAGCTGCAATCCTTGTTGGTCTTCCTGTAGGTACGTTGCTTTACCTTTGTAGGAAGGGACAACTTTATGAGAATCGGTTCATCTTTTCTATATTGAATTTATTGGTGAACGTCACCCGTTCATTTCCGTTTTTATTGTTGGTTGTTTTTTTACTCCCGTTTACGAGAATGGTCATCGGGACAGCTATTGGTACAGCCGCTGCGACGGTGCCACTATCCATCATCGCCATCGCTCATTATTCGCGCTTAGTCGAACAATCCTTATTGGATGTACCGAGAGGCGTCATGGAGGCGGCTGTTTCAATGGGTGCTTCAGTAAGGCAAATCATTTTTAAATTCTTGTACGTCGAAGCCAGATCTGGCCTCGTCCTTGGATTGACAACGTCGATTATCAGTTTTATATCCTATTCGACAATCATGGGTGTTGTCGGAGGCGGTGGTATTGGGGACTTTGCCATTCGGTACGGTTACCAACAATTCAAAGATGATTTAATGATGTACATGATAATCATTATGGTCATACTGGTACAGCTCATCCAATTTACGGGGACAACTGTATCAAGAATGATAGATAAAAGATAATAGTGGGAGGAACAACATGAAGAAACTACTTGTGCTAACGGCAATGTTACTTGTCCTATTAGCGGGTTGTGGCAGCAAGGATAAGGAAGCAGAAAAACCTGCAAATGTACAAAAAGAAGAGGAAAAAGTGACGTTGAAAGTCGCTTCCCTAATTCCACCGATGACGGAAATTCTTGAGCTTGTAAAACCGAAGCTTGCTGAAGAAGGGATCGAACTGGAAATGGTTGTATTAGGCGATAACGTACAGCCGAATACTGCGCTTGCCGCAAAAGAAGTGGACGCGAACTTCTTCCAACACGTTCCATACATGGAGCAATTCAATGCGAATAACAATGCAAATTTAGTTCCGATCACTCCAATCTATTTCGCAAACTACGGAGTATACTCGAAAGACTATAAATCAATCGATGAAATGCCTGAAGGTGCTGTAATTGCAATGGCAAATGATGTATCCAACATCGACCGCTCATTGTCATTACTGGCACAACATGGAGTCATCGAGTTAGGTGAAAAAACAGATACGTACTATACAAAAGCAAATATTGTCGACAATCCGAAAAACTTCAAGTTCGAAGAAGTCGATTTACTGATGCTTGCGCGTATGTATGATGACGCGGATGCGGTCGTTATGACACCTGCTTACGCAGCACCGCTTGGCTTGACTCCGAAAAGCGATGCACTGTTAACGGAAGGCATTGACAATGAATTCGCGATTACATTAATCGCTCGTGAAGACAATAAAGACTGGGAGCCGATTCGAAAATTGGCAAAAGCAATGACAAGCCCAGAAGTCAAAAAGTTCTTGCAAGAGAACTACGACGAAACTGCAATTCCAGCGTTTGAATAAAATAGTATGATCGCCATTCAAGTTGTTTTGTTCAACTTGAATGGCTTTTTTATGTGAAATTCCTTACCGAGTGTGTCGGCAAAAAAATATTGGTTATTTCCCGGGGATTATCAATCATTTCCCGACATATATCGATTAATTTAGAGCAGTTATCGATTATTTCCCAACATATATCGATCATTTCCCAGGATATATTGTCATTTCGGGACTTTGGACCCTCCGTGTTTTATCCTTTTTCTCGGCAAGACATCCTTAAATCTGGTGAGTCGGTGGTAAAGTGCTTCAAGTCGGTGGTAACACCCAGAGAGTCGGTGATAACCTCCCAAAACTCCGCGCAACTGGAATAGCTTTTTCGATAATTACTGGTGTATGATAAACAGGAATTCAAGTTACCTATAAGACTCTCATTAACTACGAAACATAAGGAGGATATTGAAAAATGAGCACATCAACCACTACATTGACAATGCACCGTACATTTAATTGCACAGCAGAAAATGTTTTTGAAGCATGGACAACACCTGAATTGATGAAAAAATGGTTCTTTACAATGGAGCCGACGAATAAAGTTGCAACGAATGATCTCCGTGTAGGCGGATCATGGGAAATTGTCGACCACAGGGGTGGCAAGGATTATCGGGCAATCGGCGAGTACCTTATAATTGATCGGCCTAACAAGCTTGTCTTTACATTCAAAATGCCTCAATTCAACGATTTGCAAGACGAAATTTCAGTGGAGATAAAGGACTTGGAAAAAGGCTGCGAAATGACTTTTGTACAGGGGATTGTCGTTCCGCATGAACCGGAATGGACCGAAGAGGACATTGAAAAAGCGATGAAGGAATTTCATGATCAAACTGAACAAGGCTGGGGTTATATGTTCGAAGGTCTGAAACAATTGATGGAGACTGGGAAAATTACGTATCCGGCGCTTTAAGATAATTTGTAAAAACAACCGCATTCATTAACTGGACGCGGTTGTTTGTGTGATTATCGACTGAAACTCTTCCCAATCATGAATTTCATATGTAGGCTTTGCTAAGCCACTATTCTCTTTTCGTTTCGGATTATACCAACATGTATCAATGCCAAAATTGTTGCCGCCGCGGATGTCCGACGAAAGCGAGTCCCCTACCATTAGGACGCGTGATTTGTCTTTAATAGCCAATTGCTTGAATACATGCTCGAAAATCTCCGGTTGTGGTTTCTGGAAACCGATCTCCTCAGATGTGAAGATTGCTTCGAATGTCTCGGTAAGGCCGGAAGCAGCGATTCTTGCCAACTGAACATCTTTAAAACCATTGGTCAAAACTGCTATCCTTTTGCCTTTAAGGGACTGAAGCATCGTCGTCACTCCATCTATTAAATGGACTTCTTTCCCTAAATAATCGAGGTACATTTGGCCGAACGTTTCGGCATCCATTTTAAGGCCGTGCTCGAGGAATACCCTTCTGAAACGCTCCGTTTTCAAATCGGCCAATGTCGTCCTGCCTTGCTCCAAATCCTCCCAAAGCACCGTGCTGACCGCCCGATATGTCCCTCTGTAATCTGCTAGTGCATTCGGAAATCCATGTGTTGTGAACACATTTGTAAACGCATTTTTTTCGGTCTCTCCGAAATCCATTAATGTATCATCCAAGTCGAATAAAAACACATCGTATTTCATTCCTACATCTCCTGACTGACTTAAAGCTGTGTATTTAGTATATCACCATTATTTATGTTTTATCGATCGGATAATGAAGAAGGCTATAGAGCCGAACATGATGACAAGGAAAATAGGCAAGAATAGAATTCCAAGGGATTCGGCTTTTCCCAACGCTACTTGTGCAATATTAAAACTCAAATAAACAAACAGTAAGACACATTCATTTTTAATTACGTTTAGAAATAATATTGAATTTTTGTACTGGAATTCAATATTATTTCTATTTAGGTTCATATAATTATGCCATTCCGGGTGTTTCTCTAAAAACGTAAAGAAGACGGCCATTAGAACAGCGATGATGGGAAGAATGACGAGCTCCCATTTGGAACCCCAACGATTGACCTCGCCGGCAGCGTTATAATGTGCTGGAACTTGGTCAGGCAGTTGATTCCATACAGAAATTAAATAAACGGTTCCTGCCATAAACGCGATGATCGAAACGACGTCAAAAAGCCTCTGCAATGCAGACTTCGGAATATCCAATTTCGGTTTATTGTAACTGTACTTATCCATTTTGCTTTTAAACACTCCTCTGCTGCCTTCTTTACGTAGCAAACTTGGAAAAAGTTTCATGCGATTTTGACACTTGCACGAATGTATTAAAAATCGTTTTTAGCAAAAGATAATATGGAAAGTATAATGAAGGAGGAATTCATGATGGGAGCAGTTCGGCGCATTGCTTTGGCTTTAGTCATTATAGGAGCATTGAATTGGGGATTGATCGCATTTTTTCAATTTGACTTGGTAGCTTCTATATTCGGTGGACAGAATGCATTTCTTTCGAGAGTAGTTTATGCTCTTGTAGCAATTGGAGGGTTGATTTGTTTAGGGATTTTATTCAAACCAGATGAGGAAATAGAGAGAGTGGATCACACTAGACGACAACACTTTAAAAACCCAGACCTGAACACCGAATTCGGAGAAGAACCAGACTTCAAGGATGAACGGAAGAAATAATACGGTGACGGGCACTTAAAATTGCTTGGGTTGCTTGTCAGCTTTAATGTTTCTATATTGAAAAACCATGCCCGCTATTATCAAGCAGGCATGGTTTTTTTATCATTCATCGTTACAATCTATCCTCTTCTACTGAATGAGAAGGTTCGTGTTGCAAATAAAATGCGCCTTTCGTCAAAATTGCAATGATGACCGTCAAAATTGCAGCTAACACTGCTGCAAAAAATGCTGCTGTCGATTGGAGGAACACTCCCAAATAGCCAAGTGCTGCAATAGTTCCAAGTACGCTTGCGACAAGAAGTGACACTACGCCGACAGGATTCCATTTATATAAATAATCTTGTGTGGCAACATAATAATTGGGTCCGATTTTCAACCATTTTTTAATGACCAGTGCATCCGTAACCAAGATAGACGCCCATGAGAACAGGAATACACCCTGGAATGTCATGACCGTAGCGAGATGATCTACAATGTTGCCTAACATTAAAGCAATCGCTGTCAATGCGGAGACGACAACCCAAAATCGCCGACCTGGGGTGAAACGGAAGATATTTTCAAAGAAGTTTGATAAGGAGAGTGAACTACTATAAATATTTGTGACATTAATACGCAATTGTGTCAACATCGTAAATAACGCACCGCCAATTCCAAGCAGCAGTACAATATAAACGCCTGGATCCGACTCCAAATAACGGACGCCGAACCAGATACCTAATCCTCCCATAACGCCATAACAAAAAATTTGAGGAATGAACCCGATTGCTAAAGATCCTACTTTAATATCTTTAGGGCGTAAAAAACGGGCATAATCTGAAGCGAGAAGAGCAGTTAAGCCCATAATCCCATTATGCATACCGATACAGAGCAGCAGGGCGGTTCCGCCAAGTTGAACCCCTTCCGGCATATAAGAGAAAACAGGACCCGTATAAACGGCAGGTTTGATAAATGAAACGACAATTGCAGTGATCAAAAAGAAGACGAAAATCGGTAATGACCATTTTTGCAGCTTATCTAATTGTTTAATTCCAAACCAATTTAGAGGAATAACAATGAGTCCGAATACGAGAATTAAAACCCATCTCGGAAAGGAAGGGAGAAAATGATGAACGGCCGATATGAGAATCAAGCCTTCAAATGCACAATACATAATAAAATTCGATGCGTAAATGAGTGAAGTCAAAGATGCTCCAATATAGCCAAAACCGCCGCCCCGGGATAATAGGTTTACGTTCATTCCCGATTTAGCTGATAAATAGACGATGACTGTACCAAGCAAGCCTGCTACGATGATTGCATAGCCTGCAGAAATAAGTGCATTAGGAGCCCCGAATTGAAGAGCCATCACACTTCCCATCTGGAAGTAAAAAATAGCTGTAGCGATACCAAACGTAATATTCGTAATGCTAAGCCATCCAGCCTTTCGTTCCTCACGAGGTACCCGGTCCAATGAATAATCTCGGACGACCTCTTCTTCTGTGTCTTGTTGTAAATTAGTATGTTCTGTTGACATATATTTCAGCTCCTTATTGTGAATCGCTCACTCCTTCTGCCCTAAATAGTATTTTGCTCAAACTTCTTGTAAAAATGCGCACTCCACTATTTTACCAAAAAGTAATGAAAAAGTCTTATAAATTAGATTGGAAGAGATCTGTGTTAATAGATAAGTATCAATTTAAAATCGGCATGGACTTTGTTAAAAAACTACTAAAACATAATAATTATTTAACGTGAAACCGTTTCATCATTTGCTTTGTCTAACATATAAGGAAGGGAGGCGGAGGGGTGGAAAAGCTTGAACGAGATCGATTACTTTTAACTGCGATGGATTCCTACGGGGATTATTTATTGCGGCTCATATATGCAATTGTCAAAGATGAAAAGAAAGCCGAAGATATCGTACAGGAAGTATTCATTCGATATTATTTAAGCCTTGAAAAATTCGAAGGCCGCTCGTCCGTTAAAACGTATTTATACAGGATTGCCGTTAATGAGTGCCATAACTATTATAAAAGCTGGGCGTTTAGGAAAATGGAGATTTCCAATCTATTTGGTCATTTGTTAGTTAACAAGGATACGCCTGAAATAGAGATACTCCAAAAAGAGTCGGATGATAATGTTGCGAAAATGATAGAAGGACTACCGCTCAAGTATCGGGAAGTAATTTGGCTGCATTATTTTTCAGAGTTGACCGTCACGGAGATTTCAGATGTGCTGAATTGTCCCGTAAACACTGTCAAAACACGGCTTGCAAGGGGAAGAAAACTGGCACGAATAGCACTGGAGGAGGGGAATGATTATGCATGAGCATTTGCGAAAAAGCTTGGATCAATCGATTCCTGAACAAGTTAGGTTAAAGGACGAGCAAAAACGAGCGATTGTTGCGGAAGCCCATCGTCGGTTGGAAAATGAATCGCCTTCAAGGAAGCCTACATTGAAACCGCTAATTGCCACAGTTGCTGTTGTCGGTCTTGCCGTGTTTTTAGGTGTACCGTACATTCAGAATGAAATAGGTGAACAAGCTATTGAAGAATTGGCCCATGCTGATGCCTTGCAAAAGGTTTCCATACCTGGCGAGAATCTTACGACGTTAATTAACGCGATTTATGTGGATGAAACGAAGGAAATGATTTATTCGGACGGGAAGAGAATTTACGCTTTTGACACCGAATCAAGTACAAAAGAGATTCTCGTTGATGGCGACGAGAATATATCGGGATATGAAGTCGCGGCAAATGAGAGTTGGATTGTTTGGAAGCAGGAAGATGTTGAGGGCTATTTCGTTTTGAATCGTTTAAACGGAGAAATTCGAAACATTCCTGATGAATTGCATGGAATGCGGATTGAAGGGGATCAGCTAATCTATACGTCTGTGAGTTGGGGTGATGTATGGCTCACTCGGCTTGATTTGACGACGCTTGAACAGACCCGACTCTACGACAAGTTGCAAAAAATGTATGGGCAATACGCTTTTGGCGAAGGAAAACTTGTTCTTGGGGATCCTTATACTGAAAACGACCCTAACCAAGTACCGTTTTCTGTATATGATCTCCAAACAAATCAAAAAATCGGTTCCTTTGTCTTTCCATATGAGAGTGTGTATAACCTTACTGTTTCCGAAAACAGGGTGTTTGCGGAACTTTATAATGAAGGGGATGAGATGGCCACCCTCGGTTATGTAGATTTAACTGATGGAAAGCTCTACACAGTGGAGACGCCGGATTTTGTGACGTATGCAGTGTATCGGGATGTGCTGGCGCTAAGTACACCTGAAACGAGCTCTAATACCGTTGAGCTTTTTAAAATCAAAAATAATAAAACGCATGCACTACCGGTGTTAGCACATATACAGGAACGCCTTGTCAGACCACGGTTTACACCTGAAGGAATACTGGTCGTTAACGTGGAGAATGCCGGTTTTTATTCGATGTATGTGGTGGACGCAAATAAGTTGGATTGAGGGATGGCAGCCGGGAAGGCAGCCGTCCTTTAATAAAAGAAGGAATCACTCTGTTTTTGTTGAATTAAGTACTGGATTCAATTGAAAGGACTGATAATGTGGATTTATTTAATACGATAAAGAAGGACCGGGAGTATTGGCTTGTTGACCAAGTGAAAGATGAAAGTGTGCTCGATCAGGAATATATAGAAGCTTTTAGTAGTTTGTTAGATGAATGGCGGGAAAAACAAATCGGGTATTTGTCTCTATTAATGGATGCAAGGTATGAGCAATGGTTGTTGGATCAGGGTTTTCGTAAGGTTTCAACGATTGTGGAGTATACTAGAGCGTTGGATGAACTTTTTACGGTAGATCCCGAGATCGCAGTGGAGGCGCTTGAAGATAGTGAAATGGCAGACTTGGAATTTGCGGAGCTGTATGAACAATGCCGCAGCGGGTCTGCAAATAAAAACAAGTTGTTTACAATCGAACAAGTCATGGAATCGCTTGAAAATGAAATTGGTCCCGAATGGAGAGCATCTTGTTTCATCTTCACGAAACTGGGCGAGCCAATCGGCTTGAGTATACCGGTTATCGAACAAGGAACTGTCGATGAGGGGCGCCTGTTTTATTTCGGCGTCATGCCGAAATGGCGAGGAAAAGGATATGGGGCTGCGCTTCATTGGAGTTCACTTCATTTGCTGAAGGGAATTGGTGCAACGACATACGTTGGCAGTACGGATGAAGCAAATCGACATATGATCGGCATATTCGAGCGAAATGGCTGTGTGTTGAGGGATCGGAAAGGGATTTACCGGATAGATAGTTGATAAGTTCTCGTTTACTCATTGGAACTTCTCGTTCAGGCATCGGGAGTTCTCGTTTATTCCTTGGAAGTTCTCATTACGGCGACAAGAGTTCTCGTTTATTCCTTGGAAGTTCTCATTAAACCGTACGAACTTCTCGTTAAAGTTTCAGGAGTTCTCTATCTCCACATTCCATAAGGCGAAGATCCATGGTTTACACGTCAGGGTCCATTCATTTCATGTCAAGGTCCAATCTTTTTCACAAGGGTCCATTCTTTTCATGTCAAGGTCCATTCTTTCACGCAAGGGCCCATTCTTTTCATGTCAAGGTCCATTCTTTCACACCAGGGTCCATTCTTTACGCGGCAAGGTCCATTCTTTCTCACAAAGGTCAATTCTCCTCCCCGCAATAAACAAATGACAGCACGCCCCGCCTATTGTACGATAGGGAAAAGGGGGAATTTTCATGATACATATTGGAATCATTGGCCTCGGAGCCATTGGTCAGCGGTTGATCAACCAATTCAAACAAAACGATGAGGTCACAATAACGGCTGTGTGCGACAGAGCGGAAGCGCTGGCACACGAAACGGCTGACAAACTTGGTGACGTTCAAGCTTATACCGATCATAAGCAGTTGCTATCTAACAAGCAGGTGGATCTTGTCTATGTGGCAGTACCACCAAAATTTCACCACGCCATCGTGATGGATGCCATTCTGGCGAAGAAGCATGTCCTATGTGAAAAACCGTTGGCGAACTCATTGGAAGAGGCAAGGGAAATGGCGGATGCTGCGAAAGATGCTAACATTGTGCATGCCATGAACTTCCCGCTCAATTATGGCCAAGCGGCAACGAAATTTGCTGAGTTAATCCAAGAAAACTACGTTGGCAAGTTGCGCCGTCTCCAGCTCTCAATGCACTTCCCGGAATGGCCGCGTGCTTGGCAGAAAAATGACTGGGTTGGCGAGCGAGAGCAGGGAGGCTTTGTTCTTGAAGTCGGCGTTCATTTCATCCAACAGACATTGAAAGTATTCGGCGAGCTTCACAATATCAAAACTCGTTTGGAATTCCCTGAAGACAGGGTGCTATGCGAGACTGGCATCATCGCCACCGCAGAACTTGCTGACGGCACGCCTGTCTTGATTGAAGGGATGAGCGGACAAGCTGGGAAAGAGCATATTGGATTTACCGCATTTGGATCAGAAGGTGTTCTGACATTGGAAAATTGGGGCCAATTAAGTGGCGGAAAAACAGGCCATGGCCTACAACTGATTTCCCTCGAAGGAGTGGAATCGCGCAGGTTGATTGATGAGATTGTAAAAGCAGTGAATGGGCAAGAAGCGGATCTTTATGACTTTGAAGTCGGCTACCAAGCACAGAATATATTAGAGGCATTAAGAAAATAAAGATAGAGGGGTGTGCCCCCTCTACTTCTCTATATCAATAATTATTTCATCCAACTCAAACGTTTCCATCGGTGCAGTACTGCTTTCATTGCGGTAATAGGCCCCGTTTTCATATGTGCCATCCCTTTGTGAAAGCACAACTCTTGGGGTGACAATTAACTTTTTTGCTTTGGGATTAAGTTTTTCAAATGTTTCTGTATGGGAAAGACGTAAAATAAGGCCCCCACCGCTACTACCTCCAGTTGCGTACGTATGACCCAAATCATCCTTAACGACCACTCCAACAGAAATGAAATCCCATTTCGCATATAGCTCTTGTGTGATGAATTCCTGATAGAAGAGGATGAACGACATCGGGGTATAAGCGACTTTATTGACCGATACCGTCACATCATTCCCCGCAGAGGACAATCCAACAGATTGCTCCACATTGTCTGTCGCATGCAGATCGAATTGGAATTTCCAATTCCCTGCGATTTCTTTCTCGCTGTATGTCGGATCGGATATCATCCTACTTATATCGAATTTTGACGTTTCGAGAAAAATCCCAGTGATGTCGAATTCAAAACTACCTTCCTCCACTCGATTTTCCGGATACATTTTGGCTGTTGAAACACCTACATAACGGAAATCATCCACCTTTTTTATGTCGCCGCTACCCGTTCCCATATGACCTCCGACGTGATTGAGAATGTTAAGCGTGCCTTTGAGTGATAGATCGTCTCCTAAATCTATCTCCGATGTCAGTTCATATGTGACGTAAAGCGTTTTCCCATCAAACACTGCCTCATTCAAAGTGATGCTAATGCCATTATCCTCCTGAGTCATCGAGAGCGTATTGGCATGTTCACTATAGTTTTCAAAAAAACCATCGTCGTTAAACCACTTGAAAACTTGCCCGATGATCGGTATTTCTTGCGCGAATGAAGTGAACGACAGTCCGAATAGTGCAGCTGAAGATAATCCAATTGAGATTGATGCTGCTACGGCCATCTTTCTCCATCTAACAGGCTTCGGCCTTTTGATAATTTTTCTTTTCAAATCCATCATCACTTTTGCTTTTTCCGCTGCACTAACTTCCTCTTCTTCAAATTGGCTGGCGTCCATATTAATATCGTTCAAGTGATCATATATGTCCTTCATACGAAAACCTCCCGTTTTGCCGTAATCTTTTTTTACCCCTGTACACCCGGTTGTCGATTGCCGATATACTCAATCCTAACTTTTCGGCGGTCTCTTCGGATGAAAAACCAAGCAAATACCGCATGATAAAAATCTTCTGGTCCATCGGCTCCAGTTCGTTCAGCAACTCTTTCACTCGATCTTCCGCAACCTTTGAGACTTCTACAGGGATTTCAATAAATTCAGAGGCTACTTCAATGTTCTTTGCTTCTTTTCGGTAATAATCGATTGCTTTATATTTCGCCACGGCACAAATCCAGTTTTTAAATTCATCCGGGTTTCGACCGCGAAACTTCTTTGCGTTCTGCCAAATCGCATGGAAAATATCATTGACGCATTCACCAATCAATTCCTCTTGTCTGACGGGTCCAAGAACTTGTCGAACAACACTTTTAATAAGCGGTAAATAACGGTCAACGATGAAGTCCAAAGCATCTTCCTTCCCGGACTGCAGACGTTTGATGAAATTGTTTTCATGTGTCCTCATAGTTTTCTCCTTTGTTTTTGGTAAAGGCCTTTACACCCTATATAACGAAAGTTAGCTGATGAATCTCGCGAGGTTGTTAATTTCTTTTAAATGATGGCGGTCTGTTTATAATGAAGCAAGTAAACGTACAGTTCCTAAGTCCTTAAACGACGATAACTCCTCGCAATTGACCGATAACTCTACGTAAGTGACCGATAACTCACCACAAGTGATCGATATCCAAAAAACTACCACAGACTCCGCGCCCACCATAAAACAACATGAAAAAACCCTCAGTCAAAGACCGAGGGCAGTATCTTACTTCGTAAAGTTATCAAAATATCCTTGAATGAACACAATCGGTGTCCCTTTATCCCCGCTACCTGAAGTCAAATCGGACAAAGACCCGATCAGGTCAGTCAGCTTACGAGGGGTTGTCCCTTGGGATTCCATTGAGCCGACGAGATCGTCATCTTTATTCTCAATGAATTCATTGATTGCTTTTTTCAATTCATCGCCGCGCAGATCGGCGAAGTTGTTGTCTGCGAGGTATTTCAATTTAATTTCATTCGGTGTTCCGTCGAGGCCTGCTGTATATGCAGGGGAAACGACTGGGTCTGCAAGTTCCCAAATCTTACCGACCGGGTCTTTGAACGCGCCGTCGCCGTACACCATGACTTCAACCGTTTTACCTGTTTTCTCTTTCAGCATAGCCTGAATCGTGTCAACAACTGGTTGGCAGTTGCGTGGGAAGAGCTTGACGCTGTCTTCTGTCGCTTTATTGGAACCTAAAAGCCCGTATGTTTCGTTATAGCCGCTGCCGTCAACGGATTCAGAAAGAATATCGTCCAGGCTATAAACCTTTTCAACGCCGTTCGCGTTCAAGATGCGTTTTGTTCTGAAACGTGAATGGATGTCGCAAGTAAGTACGTTTTTTGTGTAATCAAGAATCGTCTTCGCATTATTCGAGAAGATGACTTCGCATTCTACGCCGTATTCTTCAACGATCGATTTATAGTAATCAATATAATCAATACCTGTAAATGTATGTTTATTGTAGCCGAAATGGCCACGGAATTCTTCTTCATTCAAAACGTCCGTCCAAGGGTTGACGCCCTTTTCATCAAGTGTGTCAAGATCGACAAGGTGATTGCCGACTTCATCAGATGGATAGCTGAGCATCAAGACGATTTTCTTCGCAGCACCTTTTGCAATCCCTCTTAGACAGATGGCAAAGCGGTTACGGCTCAGAATTGGGAAGATGACGCCGATTGTGTCGTCGCCGAATTTCGATTGAACGTCTTTCGCAATATGATCGACTGTCGCGTAATTGTCTTGCGCGCGAGCTACGATGGATTCCGTGATTGTAACGATATCTCTGTCATTGATCGTTAATTTTTCTACTTCCGCCGCTTTCAATACGCTATCTACAACGATTTCCTCGATATTGTCCCCTTTATTAATGATTGGGCATCGAAGTCCTCTGACAACCGTTCCAACTACTCTTTCCAATGTTATCGCTCCTTATCGGTGTAACTTAACTGACGATCTACTTGTATGATACTACCAATTGGTGGTATAAGTAAAATTAATATATCTAATAATGGATATAAGGGGTGGTTATATGGTTAGTAAATTAGATTTGTATCGTATTTTTTGTGTTGTAGGTAGAAATGAAAGCTTTTCCGGGGCCGCGAAGGAACTTTTCATGACCCAGCCAGCCATCAGCCAATCCATCATGCAGCTGGAGAAGGAGTTAGATACACGCCTTTTCAATCGAACTCCTAAAGGTGTCACGCCGACAAATGAGGGAAGCCTTCTGTTGGAGTATGTTAATTCTGCTATCAATTTAATCGAGATCGGGGAAGAAAAGATTGCAGAGTTCAAAAATCTCACAATCGGAGAACTGCGGATCGGCGTTGGCGATACGATTTCCAAATACTTTCTCCTTCCGCAACTTGAGGCCTTCCGTAATCGATACCCAAGTCTTAAATTAAAAATCGAAAATGGAACGACGGATACGCTCATTTCATTGCTGAAGTCCGGGGAAGTCGATATTGTCGTATGCAATTTGCCTGTTGACGATGATGCATTGAACGTGAGATCGTGCATGGATATCCATGATACATTTGTATATGGAGACAAATATCGGAAACTGCTTGCAAGGCCAATCGGATTTCAGGAGCTTGTGAAACTACCTCTAATTTTCCTTGAGCCGAGTTCGAATTCAAGAAAGTACGTCGAAGACTTTCTATTGTCAAAGGGCGTGAAGATTTCACCGGAGTTCGAATTGGGATCTCATGATCTTGTCGTTGAATTTGCACGGATCAATATGGGGATTGCATGTGTGACAAGAGAATTCACGGAGGATTATCTCGAAAGTGGCATGCTTCAGGAAGTGCAGTTGAAGGAGCAGATTCCGCATCGCAGTATCGGGGTTTGTTCTTTGAAAAGTGTGCCGCTATCACCGGCTTCGACGAGGTTTTTGGAGTTATTAGTACCGGAGTGAAGTCAGTTATGCGGGATTATTTCGGTTTATGCTTTTTTGGTGGCGTTTATGGACTTTTAATAACATTTATGCGTTTTTAGCCGATATTATGCGTAAATAAGCGGATTTATGCGTGTATATCGGGGTTTATGCTTTTTTAGCAACAGAGATAATAAAAGGGGGACGACTAAAATGTTTACGTATCAAATTAACGATGAAATTGAATTGCGTCTATTGGAAGTGCGACATGCGGAACAATTATTCAATCTAACCGACAAATCACGTGATAGTTTGCGTGAATGGCTTCCGTGGATCGACTTCACAAAGACGGTGGAAGATTCAAGGGGCTTTATCCTTGGAACGATGCAGCAGTTTAGCCGCAACGATGGGTTTCAAGCGGGGATCTGGCATAAAGGGGAACTTGCTGGTGTCATCGGTTTGCACGGCATCAATTGGTCAAACAAATCGACATCCATCGGCTATTGGCTCGGGAAAGACCACGAGGGGCATGGATTGATGACACAAGCATGTGAGGCGATTATCGAATATTGCTTCACAGAATTGGGATTGAATCGGATTGAAATACGAACTGCGACTGAAAATAAAAAGAGTATGGCGATCCCGAACAGACTTGGATTCCAGCAGGAAGGTCATATAAAACAAGCAGAGTGGCTTTATAACAAGTTTGTCGATCATTTTGTCTTTGGAATGGTGAAAGAGGACTGGAGGAATCGGTAAGAAAAAATGTAACAGGCGAAGGAATGAAAAATACATTCCTTCGCCTGTTCGTCTACCATCTAATTCTTTTCCAAACGAGTCAGTACGTTGAATCCAAAGCAAAGTACACCTAAAACGGTCATTACTCCGCCTAATGTTGCGAACAGGAAGAATATCTCCGGTCCTCCTAAAATAGCAGTTGCGATGCTGATCATCATAATTGGCAATCCGATATTATGAAGCCAGAAATGCGCTTTTGCCAACCCGGATTGCTCCAGGTTTGGATACAGATGATAAAATAGCCCGACCAAGGCCAAAGACACCCATCCGACCAAGTTCAAGTGGACATGCACAGACGTTAAGTTAAAGACATGCGTGAAAGACATGTATAAACCGAAAGAAATACCAATCATGAAATACACCACTGAAATCTTCATCAAAGTTTTCGCCATCTTCATTACACCTCCTTCCTACATTTAAATCGTTCATAGTATTCTATGATTTGTATCAACATAGGAATGAGGGTGTTTGAATGAAATTCAAAAGATATTTTTCCGATTATACAAACTCTTGTAACAAAACATAATCTGAATCGACTTATTGGTACAGCTGAAAGGGGGCCGGCCTTTTTGAATGAAAAATCACTGCATATCTCGGAACTGTTTAACCAGTTTCATAAGGATGTGTATCATTTCGCTCTGTATTTCACGAACAATAAACAGGATGCTGAGGATATAACGCAGGAAACGTTTCTTAAGGCGATGAAAAACCTGCATCAATTGAAGGACCCACAAAAAGTGAAGACATGGATATTATCTATTACGCGATTTACGGCAGTCGATTGGATTCGAAAGCAAAAGTTAAGAAGCCTGTTTCCGAGAACAATATCTGATGTTACTTACGAAGAAGACGTAAATAGCCGACATATAATTGGGGAAGAAAACTGGCAAGACCTTCAACGTGCGCTCGTTAAACTGAAACCGCATTATCGTAGTGTCATAATTTTAAGGGGATTGAACGAGCTTAGTATAAAAGAAACTGCCGAGGCGTTGCGATGCAGTGAGGGGAAGGTGCGGGTGGATTTTCACCGAGCACTTCAAGAATTGAAGAAGGACACTAACCTCAAAGAAGGGTGGGAGAGCTATGAATGAACCTACTGAAAAAGAGATAGAGTTCTTACAAAGTCTTCGAAATCGACCGGATAAGGATCCGGATAAAGAATTCGTTAGCCGTCTACAAAGACAACTTATTCAACCTTCAACTAAAAATGGGCCTAAATTCATCCCGATTGCAGTCACTTCACTGGCATTCATAACTTTTCTTGCAGTGACTTTCCTCTTTCTCAATCAACCTCCAAACGGGGTTCCACTTGTATTGGAGGAACCTATAGACAAAAAGGAAGCCATTGAAAATACTCCTCAAGATGGGATGCTGATTGCCGAAAAGGAACAAGCCAAAGTGATTCTGGAATTGCCTTATGGTGAAGGAATTAATCAACCGGGAATGCCGCAAAAACGGCCAGGAGGCAGTGATCGTGCAGTGGAGAGCTTTTTTGTAAAAGATGGCGTCTTTTATCTATTGGACAATGCAGCCCGGAAGGTGATGGTTACAACGCTGGAAGGTCATCTTTTCACCATCCAATTGGATGATTCGGAGGATGGTAAATGGTATCGAGATATCTTTGTGGATGAAGACAACAATATATATGTACTTGATTCATCTTATTATAAGGGAGTTAGTAAATTCAGTCCGGAGGGTGAGCTGTTGGAAGTATTTCCAATCAAGGCGGACATGATGGATCCAAATGCAGTTGTTGTAAATGAGCAAAATGAAATAATTGTCCACGATGTACGACCGCTCATGGAAAATCTGATGACAGGGGAAATCTCAAGACCCCTAAAAACCTATGAACATGATTCCGTCACCGCCCAAATAATCCGTAAAGACGAGCAAACAGAAATCATCAATATCAAAGAGGCTGATATTGAACAAAAGATTACCGTTCCATTCGATCATACAACTGGCGGCATCCGTATTTTAGACATCCGATCCAATCAACTCATCTTCGAAAAAACGGAAGTGGCCGATACGCATAAAATAATGGCGGAATTTCATGTGTATGTCATCAATAAGGAGGGGAATGTTTTAGGTGCAGTTAGAGAGCCCCATGAGCAATCGGCCTATTATTCAACCCATTCATTGCGAATGCAAGGGGATAAGATCTTTTATCTATCAGCAGGTGCTGATTCAGTAGCTATCTATGAATTGATCCCTGGGGAACGGTTTGAGAAAAAACTGCAGGACCGGATTGATGAGTTTTTGAATGAATAAAAAAGATGCCTGCCCGCTAAGATTTCACCAGTGGCAGGCACCTTTTATTTCCGTCGGGATCGGCCGATGGTATGGATTAGGTAGACGAACATTAGCAAAAATATGACGAAGAGAGCCTCGATTGTCGGATATTGCCAAAGGAAACTTGAGCGTCCAACGATGGCTGAACCGATGAACAAGCCTGCCAAGAGAATACTAAGGGAAAACAGCATGATGCTAAATGACAGACGATTGCTGATTTGATCAAGTTTACCTAAAATCATTTTTAGTTGTTGGGGATTAACATCCAAACTGAGTTTTCCCTTACGGATAGTCGTTGCAATCGCTTTTAATTCCTTCGGGAAACGGTAAAGGATACCCAAACTTCCGATAATCTCAACCCATGAGTTTTCTAAAACCTTCTTTGGATTATAGCGTTTCCACATGAGCTTCTTCCCGAAAGGTTCAACAGCCGTCATCATGTTCAACGATGGATCCAACTTTGAAATTACACCTTCCAATGTTAGAATGGATTTCCCCAGCACAGCGATTTCCGTAGGTATCATAATATTATGTCGGTAAGCGACTTGGAACAGCTCAATGAAAATAGTACCCAGGCTTATTTCATCTAACGAGATATCATAGTATTTGTTTTGTAGTTCATCGACGTCCCTTGTAAATGCCCGTAAATCCGTTTCATCGGAAATGATGCCCATTTCGTAAAAAAGACTTACCATTCCTTCCGTGTTTCGATTACGCATATGGAGGATAAGGGGGGCGAATTGCTCTTTTAGTTTATTGTCAAGCCGTCCGACCATTCCGAAGTCTAAGTAAGACACGACGTTATCAGGCAATATGAAAATATTCCCCGGATGTGGATCCCCGTGGAAAAACCCTTCATCTAAAATTTGGTGGAGCATCGAATCGAAAATCCTCCGAGCGATCAATTTGCGATCGTACCCGTATTGGTCGAGTTTTTCCAAATCATTCGCTTTAATCCCTTCAATCTTGTCCATCGTCAATACTTTATCCGTTGAAAAATTCCAATGAACCTTTGGGATGGAGACGTTTGGCTGCTTTTCAAATTGTTTCGCAATGCGTTCACAGTTCCGCCCTTCCAAACGGTAATCAAGCTCGTTATGCAATGACTTTGAGAATTCAACGATCATATCGCGAAGGCGGTAGGTTTTTGCCCAATCCGCCCTTTTCACTAAAAACTTGGCAAAATCGTCAAGTATGGCAAGGTCAGTCTCCATCGTTGGCCTTATGTCGGGGCGCTGCACCTTAACTGCTACTTGTTCACCCGAATGCAATCTTGATACATGGACTTGGCCAATTGAAGCAGTCGCCAAGGGCTCCTCTGAAAACTCGCTAAAAAACTCCTCAAGCGGTCCATCCAATTCAAACTGGACAATTTCTTGAATTTGTTCAAAAGGAACGGGCGTAACATGATCTAACAGCTTCTCAAGCTCAAACGCAATCATCGGAGGAACAAGATCACGCCTCGAACTTGCAATTTGCCCAAGCTTAATGAAAGTCGGTCCAAGCTCCTGTAATGCCTGCCGGAGTTTTTCACCGATTTCCTGCATATTCATATCGGACGTGTCATGCTTTGATTCATTACGAGTTATTAGGCCTAAACGGAGTAGGAAACGGCTAAGTCCATTCCGTAAAAAGGCATGGATAATTTCTTTAAAGCGTTTCGTATGGCGAATTTTCATTTTCAAAAAAACTCCTCCAGTTTTTTATGGCTGTATGACAGATATACCCGTTTGGGGGTCGGGTTATCCATTCGTTTTAGAGGTCGGTTTTAAAATGAAAAAAGGGCTGGCATTTAGCCAACCCTTCCGTTAATCAATAAACCTTGTCGCCATTAAAAATAGAATTCTTCACAATAACATAGTCAACTGTGCGAATTGCATCCAATTTATTTCCGCCAGCATAAGAGATAGAAGACTGGAGATCCTGCTGCATTTCCGTCAACGTGTCCTGCAACTTCCCTCTATACTCAACATGCATTTTCTTTCCTTCAACGTTCTTCTTTTCGCCTTTTTGGAATTCCGACGCAGAACCGAAGTATTCCTTATACAGCTTGCCATCCACTTCAATTGTTTCCCCAGGGGATTCTTCGTGACCTGCGAAAAGTGACCCTATCATAACCATGGACGCACCGAAACGTACGGATTTCGCGATATCACCGTGTGTACGGATGCCGCCATCCGCGATAATCGGCTTCGTCGCAGCTTTTGCACACCAGCGAAGTGCCGCCAATTGCCAGCCGCCTGTTCCGAAACCTGTCTTGATTTTCGTGATACAAACTTTCCCTGGTCCAATACCGACCTTAGTAGCGTCAGCGCCCGCATTTTCAAGCTCGCGGACAGCTTCCGGAGTACCAACATTACCAGCGATGACAAAAGTCTCGGGCAAATGCTTTTTCAAATGTTGAATCATACGGATGACTGCATTCGAATGGCCATGCGCGATATCAATCGTCACATAATCCGGAACGAGTCCATCTGCAGATAGTTGCTCCACGAATCCATACTCATCTTCCTTAACGCCGACACTAATGGAAGCAATCAATCCTCGGGCATGCATATCCTTAATGAATTCTGCACGTGTTTCCGGATTGAAACGGTGCATGATATAAAAATAACCACCTTCAGCTAACTGGACAGCAATCTTTTCATCAATGATTGTCTGCATATTTGCAGGAACGACCGGCAAGACGAATTTATGTTTACCTAATGTGACCGAAGTATCACACTCTGAACGGCTATTTACTATACATTTATTAGGAACTAATTGAATATCTTCATAATCAAATACTGTATCCATCATATACACTCCCAAATACGAATATTATTTATATTATTTAGTTCATCGTTCGTACTTTTGTAATTTACATCATTTTATTCCATTCGTCAACTGCTTACTATTAGTAGTAGGCTTAAAAGTCAGAACCATTCTCGTTGTAATAGGCTTTGCTTCTTGAAATTAAATTATACTTGCTTTATTTTTATAGGAAGCGAAATAGAAGATGAATATGCTACACTGGTTAAATAAAAGCACAAGGAGGATAAAATCATGCAATATTCGAAGTCGAAGATGGAACTGCTTGTGAAAAACAATGCGGAATTGACGAAGAGGCTCAAAGATATTATGAAGGAGCACGAATTAGAGAAGAGTTTCGCATTGAAGGCGTTGTATCATGCTGAAGTGAAGGAAAGCGGAAGGTTCATGAAGGATTATCAGGAGTTGTGATAAATATAGAGAACGGCAGCGCAGAAAATGCGTTGCCGTTCTATTTTTTTGAAGCTTAAAAGTGATACGATAGTTAAAAAGCGAGGAGATGGATTATGGATCGAGGCTCAATAGAATATATAGTAGGTTGCATGGCGACCTATAACGGAGAAAAAGAAATTCAACGTATTCAAACGGGGCATCGGCTCAAGCTTGTTGAATTTTGGAATATACGAAAAGGCGATCGCGTGCTTGAAATCGGCTGTGGCCAAGGTGATACGACTGCGGCATTAGCGTACAAGGTTGGAAATCAAGGATTCGTCCATGGCATCGATATTGCGCAAGCCGACTATGGCGGGCCAATTACGTTGGGAGAAGCACGCAATCAATTATTGGATTCCGATATGGGCGATAGAATGAAGATTGAATTCGGTGTGGACGTTTTATCGGATGAAATTGATTTTCCCCCAATGTCCTTTGACTATATTGTCTTTTCACATTGTGCATTTTATTTAAGGTCGGAGGAAGAGCTTACCGTCATTTTAAGCAAGGTACAAAAATGGGGGAAGCAGCTTTGCTTTGCGGAATGGGATACGCGGATTCAAAGGCTCGAGCAATATCCACATCTCCAAGCTGTTCTCATTCAAGCACATTATGAATGCTTCAAGGAAAGCAGTCTCGCAAATGTGCGGACATTGTTCACACCTGCCGATTGTCTGCGCATTGCAAAGGACGCGGGTTGGACGGTTGCACGGGAGCAAATCATTCAATCGCCGGATTTGCAGGATGGACAATGGGAAGTTGCAATGACTTTAAAGGAATATGAAGGGGAAATCAATCGTCTTGAAGTAGTACCGGATAAATTAAGATCACTGCTTCATTCGGAAGTGGAGTTGTTGAAGGCTGCGAAGGAAAAAGTAGTCATTGAACCATTATCGGTGTTTGCGTTTGTCGCTGAATAAAAAAATACCGGAAGACAAAAGCTTCCGGTATTTCTCATTCATGCTTCAAATCATACCCAACGACCGTCCAAATCCCCGTGTTATCTTGGCGAACCAATCGTTTCAAATAGATTTTGGAAATGGATGATTTGTCACTATTCACTTCAACAACTGCATCCGAATTAGTTTGTTGCAACACTCTCAACTCTTCGTATGCAATTGGATAATCACCAACGATTCCTCCCGGTGAAAGTTGCAGGCTCGCGAAAACTTGTGCAACGAAGACAGGATCCAAATTCCATGGCGAATGCCCAGCATCGACGCTCTTTTGCGTGTTTTCTACAACGGTAAGATCATAAGGCACATCGATTTCGGGAGAGGTATCGCTAATTTTATTTGATTCCGGCAATTCAATTGCCCCACCCGTTAGCTCCTTCGCAAATGATTCAATATCTTTCCATGGGGTATTCCCGACAATACTGAACTCATAGCCATCTTCTTGCCAACGGACAGAGTGGATTGCTTTCATTCCGGCAGATTTTCCCCTGGTTCCAAATAATCCTGCATCTTCCTGTACGGATTGTTGTATTTCCGCAGGTTGGCCATTTACCAATCCGATAATCGACTTATAATCAGGCTTTAATGCCTCGTCTGCTTTCTTTTGAGAAAGGACAATTTCACCGTCATCGGCAAAACGGTAATAGCTCTTCACATTAATTTCTTCCAAACCGACTGCAATATGCTTTAAAGAAGAGCCTGTGGTTTCCTCATTTGGTAGGGTTGGGATGAATCCGGCAATAGCTTTAGCCTCCTGCAAATCGCTTACGATTTTTTCAGGGTTTGTTTGAATTACTTCATAACCTTCTGGCGTAATGAAGGATAGTACTTCTTCCGGTATTACATCCATCATTTCAATTTCGGAGTATTGGACAGTGTATTGTAAGGCGTTTTGCCATGCCGTCTGTTTTTTTAACGGCAAATTCGTTTCATTATCTATCCAAACCTTGTACGGTTCGCCGCCCTTTGGTGAAACTTCAAGGATAGTCGCCGATCTACCTGCAATCATGTCTTCTCCAATGATTTCAGTCGATAGGGCAGCTGTTATGTCATTGATTTCATTGCCAAGTTCAAAGGTGAAAGGATAGGTATCCGGGAAAGTAGGAAGTATGTGGATTTGCTGACTCTCGGGGTTCAACTGCCACTTTTTATCCCCATTATTGACCGTAATGACTCCACTATTGAAGCCCTCGTTTCCTTTCACGTAATAACGCCCTTTTTGATCCGCCCAAACTTCCATTTTTGCTTGGATGGTCGTCTCTCCTTCTTCATTTGTCGATTGTATTTCAATCGATCCATGATACGCCTGCACTTCGCTGAATGCCTTTTCCATTGCCGCTACAATTGAAGTGCGGGTCAACGGGATTAACACTGCAAATACAAGAAGGCAAGCGGCGGCGATACCAATTAAACCGGTAAATAAATTTCGTTTTCTTGATTTCCTTTTCGTTGATGTGCCCAGGGAGTTGGCTAACTTCTCCCAGAAGTCAGACGCGGGCATTTCAGGTTCCTTAAGAGCACGGACAAGCTTGACTGTTGAATAAAGTTCCTTTAATTCCCCACTGTCCCCATGAACATCATCCGGCTTCTTTTCTTCATTCAGTCGGTCGATGAACTCGGATAATCTTTGTTCTTCATCTTTCATTCCTCATACCTCCATTCTCATTCATCTTTTTTAAAATTGATGCAAGCGCCTGTAATGCACGGTGTTGCATGACACGGATATTACCATCGTTTTTATCCATGATTTTTGCGGTTTCCGCAGTCGAATAGCCTTTCAATATTCGTAGTTCGATGACGGTCCTTTGTTCTTCATTCAATTGACCGAGTGCTTTTTCAATAAGAAAACGTTGGTCACTCAAACTGGTTTCATCATCAACCGCCGCTTCTAAAGGTTGAATGGCATCAAGTTCAATTGTTGTGCCCCGTCGTTGCTTCTTTCGCCATGAATCACGAATCAGGTTAAGGGCGATGGTTTTTAAGAAACTCAGATACTTAGCGGATTCTATCCGTCCCTTTCGAAAATAGGGAATCGCTTTGATGTACGTTTCTTGCGTAATTTCTTGGGCCTCCTCCCGATTTTGCACTTTATAGTAGATGAATCGGTAGAGCGGCTCCCATGTAGTGCGGCAAATCTCCTCAATTGGGGTATTGTTTGGACCTAACTCATCGTGTTTCATCGGCATACGTTCACCTCTTCCAAGTTGCTCTATATACTAAAACGACTTTTGTGGTTGAATCGTTACAAGTTAATTTGATTGTGCGAAGAGAAAACGAATCATACAAGTTTAGTGGCATACATATGTAATTCAGCGGAAAAAAGTTGAATGTTCTCTTCCGGAAAATTTATTGATCATTTCCCGAAGTATATCAATCATTTCCTAACATATATCGATCAATTCGAAGAAGTTATTATTCATTTCCCGTCATATATCGATTATTTCCCGGGATATATGGTCACTTCAGGACCTTTGACTCGTCAAGAATGGTCTCAAAAAGATGATATTTTCAAACTTCTATTGGGTAAATGTAGTAAACTGATAAAAATGGGGGTGTTGTGATGAATTCATCTAATAAGGTGTTATCTTTACGTGACGTCACAATGACATATGGGATAAAGACCGTATTGAATGGCGTGAACTTGGAAGTGGAACGGGGACAGATCATAGGCTATATCGGTCCTAACGGTGCCGGGAAAAGTACAACTGTGAAAATCATGCTTGGTTTAATAGAAGATTATAAAGGTCATGTGGAAATCTTTGGGCAGGATATTGCTTCTGGGGACCCATCTTACAAGAAGCGGATTGGTTACGTGCCGGAGCAGGCGGAACTGTACGATAATTTGACGGCTATGGAATATTTGGCATTCACTGGGGAGTTATACGGGCTTGATAGAAAATTCGCCGAGGAGAAAGCGCAGAAGCTTATGGAGGAATTTGAGTTAGGTCATGTGATGCATTCGAGGATTTCTTCCTTCTCAAAAGGGATGAAACAGAAAGTGCTTATCATTTCGAGCCTGCTCCATAATCCGGATCTATTGTTTTTTGATGAACCATTGAGCGGACTTGATGCGAATAGCATGATGGTCATCCGAGAGATGCTTTCACAATTGGCAGCTCAAGGAAAGACGATATTTTATTCCTCACATATCATGGATATCGTCGAGAAGATCAGCAATCGAATTGTGCTGCTTGTCAATGGAGTTGTCGTGGCGGATGGCAGCTTCGAGGAATTGCAGGAGAGAAGTGAAGAAGGATCACTGTCGGGCATCTTCAATCAGCTGACTGGTTTCACGGATCATGCAAGCAGGGCGGAGCGGTTCATCTCGATTGTAGAAGGCGGAGCTAACAATGAATGAGTTCCGTGCGCTTGCACTCCTTTCAAAATTCAAATGGATTTTTGTGAAGATAGGAATTGACTATCGCGCGATGGAAACGATATTGCGCATGAAACTGACAATGGATGGCAGACGGACGCCGACTATTTTCAATGGACAAAAGAAGAAGGAAGGCAATCAATTCCTGAAGTCTTTATGGATCTATGGGCTATACGGATTAATGATTATCCCGTTCATGTTATTCGGGGACGGCCATTATATCTTCCAGATGAGTATCGTATTCGGTATCATGATGTTCATTTTGGCAACGACGATGGTATCCGATTTCTCCACCGTGTTGCTTGATATTCGGGATAAAACGGTATTGCAGACGAAACCCGTAAGCAGCAGGACGATTAATACGGCGAAGATTATCCATATATTGATCTACATGTTTTTCATAACAGGAGCTTTCATCGCAATACCGCTTATTATAGGGTTGTTCAAAAACGGGATTGCATTCACACTTGTCTTTCTTGCAGCATTGATATTAACGATGCTTTTCATAGTTGTTTTCACTTCTCTTATGTATTTTGTAGTCCTACGCTTTTTCGACGGCGAAAGACTGAAGGATATTATTAATTATGTGCAAATCATACTGTCCGTAGGTGTTATCATTGGGTATCAAGTCGTCATTCGTGCATTCAATTTCGCAGACTTAGAATTGATGTATACATTCAACTGGTGGCATGTGTTTTTACCGCCGATGTGGTTCGGAGCTGCCTTCGAATTGTTGTTGAATCAAGACTTTTCAACTACACTCATTCTACTATCGGTGCTTGCTTTGATAATCCCGATCATTTCCATTTATATTTATGTGAAGCTAATGCCTTCATTCGAAAAAAACATGGATAAGTTAATGAGTGAGTCGAAAAGCAGGAAAAGGTCCGGGCGCATGACGGATTTCTGGGCAAGGGTCTGTTGCCGAAATCGGGAAGAGAGGATGTTCTTCCGTTTTGCGTCGTTGATGATGAAACAGGAAAGGAATTTTAAGCTTAGAGTGTATCCATCCCTTGGATTCGCCTTCATCTTCCCATTCATTTTCATTTTTACGGAATTGCAGATGAGAACTCTTGCAGAAATCTCAACCGGTAGCATGTTTTTGCTCATCTATTTCGGGAACATGATGATTCCGACAATCATTCACACGCTTCAGTTTTCCGATAATTATAAAGGAAGTTGGCTATTTAAGGCATCGCCGATCCAGCAACCAACGGCAGCATATAGTGGGACGTTGAAAGCATTTTTCATAAAGTTGTATGTACCGGTTTTCCTGATGCTGTCAATTGCGTTTATTTCCATTTTCTCGATAAGAATTTTACCGGACTTGTTCGCGGTATTATTAGGTGCAATCCTCCATACATTGCTAACATATAAATGGATGAATGCTGATGAATTTCCATTCACGCAAACATTTGAGTTTGCACAATCACAAGGGTCCGCAAAGATGTTTTTGATCAGCCTCGGAGCAGGGCTTTTCGTTATCGCGCATTTAATTGCGAATGCAGTGGTTGGCGGGATTTATGTGTATATCGTGTTATTGCTGATTGCGGTGTTTTTCGGTTGGCGTAAGGTGTTTCCTATGGAGAGTGGGGAAGTTAGATAGAATGCAAAAAGGATGCATGTGGGGTGCATCCTTTTTGCGTTTATGCGTCTTTTTAGTGATTTATGCGTGATTGATAGAGTTTATAAGGTTTTGGGGCGTTATATGCGTGATTGCGGGGATTTATGAGCTTATTGGGGAGTTTTTGCGTTTTTGGATTGATGAAGGCGATTTTAGGCGGCCGTTAAAGATTTCTGAACTGCCTCTTCAAATGGTAATATATAAGCAAGCGCCTGTACGGGTGATTGTCTCGGAAGGAGATGAACAAATGGGGATTCATTTAACTCAAAACAAAATTATGGATTTATGTGGCTCTGTTTCGTTCAAACGGGGCGAAATGTATTCTCGTGCAGGGAAAGTGGTTATTGAACAATGTCATGATGATTATTGCAAAGCGGTTGTGGAGGGGAAGGAAAATTTCCATGTGACAATCAACGTTGAGAACGATGGTGAAATTCGGACGGAATGTAGTTGTCCGACTTTACCTTTTTATAGATACAAATGCCAGCATGTGGCGGCTGTTTTGATTACCATGAATGAACGTGAAGTACCAACTGAAAGTTCATTAACGGAAGGCTTACTTTCCATTTTCGATAGCAAGCCGAGGTCCAGCGGGCATCAGCTTCATTTTGAAGATAGGGAAGTGTTGGACCTAACCTTTACTTTGTCACCGGTTCCGACTAAAAAAGCCTTTATGTTAGGCATTAATTTGCAAGTGGAAGGAGTACCAGTAGAAGATATTCGGCAGTTTTTGGAGGATGTGAATGAAGGACGGGCAAGTTCATTGAATTCTACCTTCACGTTTGACGTTAATCTCCATTGTTTCAAACGGGAAGCGGACGCGGTCTTACAGAGGCTGATTGAGATTAACAATGGGGCATACAATTACCGTGGAGGTACTCCGCGAACGTTGGTCATACCCCCACCCGCTTGGGAAAAGCTTCTTCCGGATTTGAATGAAGCACAGGAAGTTGACTTGGAAATCTACGGCAAGCCGGCAACACGTTTACGTATCCGTGAAACGGGCTTACCAGTCAAATTTCACTTCGGGAAAAGACCGGAGAAGGGACATTTCTTGAAAATTGACGGGTTGGATCATGTTCTTATGCTACAACCTTATAATCTTGTCCTTAGTGATATGCAATTGTTTCGATTATCAGGCGAGGATTGCAAGCGGCTTGCAGATTTGAAACAGATGGTGGAAACGTCGGGAACGCATCGTCTCCCGATTTCCAATGAACAAATTGGCTTTTTCATCGAAAAAGTAGTTCCTGGTTTGCGTAGGATTGGCGAAGTCCAACTCGATGAAACAGTTTTGGACCAGCTTGTGAAATCCCCATTGAATGCAAAACTGTATCTTGACCGAGTGAACAACCGATTGCTTGCGAGCCTTGAATTCCAATACGATCATATGGCCATCAACCCTTTAATTGAAAGGGAATTGCCAGCAAGCTCCGTTTTAGTCCGCGACTTGGAAAAGGAAGAGGAGATCCTACGGATAATGGAGGAAAGCTCATTCGCTCAGACAGATGAGGGTTATTTATTGCATAACGAGGAATTGGAATATGAGTTCCTATACAATGTCCTTCCGAAGCTAGAGAAGCTTGTACGCGTCTATGCGACTACTGCAATTCGGATCCGGATTTTCAGGGGAAGCGCCAAACCACGTATTCGCGTGAAAGCATTTGAAGAAAAAACTAACTGGCTTGAATTCAAATTCAGCATGGATGGCATTCCGGACAAGCAGATTCGCGGGATTCTTGAAGCACTTGAGGAAAAGCGGAAATACTACCGATTACGTAGCGGTGCCCTTCTTTCACTTGAAACGAGGGAGTTTGAAGAGATTCGTCGCTTTATGAATGAAGTACCCGGCGAGTTAGATGAACTGGAAAAGGGTTTGAATATGCCGATTACCAGGGGGCTTCGTTTTCTGGACTCTGTCGGCAACAATGAAATACTTGCTGTTGAGGAATCAGCCCGTCAGTTTCTTGGTCAGCTTTTGCATCCGGAAAATTCCGCGTGGGACATACCATCGTCATTGGAAACTATCTTACGCGATTATCAAAAAAACGGTTTTAAATGGATGAAAACGGTCGCTGAATTCGGGGTCGGTGGTGTGCTTGCGGATGACATGGGGCTCGGAAAAACATTGCAAAGCATTGCGTTCATCGAGTCCGAATTGCCTAAAATCCGGGATGAAAAGCGGCAGGTACTTATCATTTGCCCGTCTTCGCTTGTCTATAACTGGTTGAGTGAGCTAAAGAAGTTTGCGCCGGAAATTGACGCAATCGTGTTGGATGGGAATAAAAAGGAGAGGGCTGAGCGACAAGCTAATGCTCATGACAAAGATGTCCTGATCACCTCCTATCCGTTAATACGACGGGATATTGTATGGTACGAAAAGCAGAAATTCCATACGGTGTTTTTTGACGAAGCGCAAGCGTTTAAAAATCCGTTCACCCAGACTGCAAGAGCGGTTAAGAAGTTACAGGCGACCCATCGGTTTGCGTTGACGGGAACGCCTATCGAAAATTCATTGGAAGAGTTATGGTCAATCTTCCATGTCGTTTTTCCCGAACTGTTCATGGGCTTGCGGGAATTCAGTGAGCTTTCGCGGAAAACGGTCGCACGACGCATCCGTCCATTTTTACTCCGGCGGATGAAAGAGGATGTCCTTGAGGAGTTGCCTGATAAGGTTGAGTCAATCGAGTCGTCGGAATTGCTGCCGGAACAAAAGGAGCTCTACGCTGCTTATTTGGCAAAGCTGCGACATGATACATTAAGGCATTTAGATAAGGATACCTTGCGGAAGAATAAAATTAGGATATTAGCAGGACTAACAAGGTTGCGTCAAATCTGTTGTCATCCCGGTCTTTTCGTCGATGGTTATGAAGGAACCTCCTCGAAATACGAGCAGTTAAAGCAATTGATCGAAGAATCGAAGCGTGCGGGAAGGCGGGTGTTGATCTTCTCGCAGTTCACGAAAATGCTTGGAATCATCGGCAGGGATTTGGCAATGGAAGGGACGCCATTCTTTTATTTAGATGGCTCAACGCCTTCAGAGGAACGACTTGAACTATGCGACCGATTCAACGCGGGTGAGCGTGATCTGTTCTTGATTTCATTGAAAGCAGGCGGAACGGGATTGAACCTTACGGGGGCGGACACCGTCATATTATACGACCTATGGTGGAACCCGGCGGTCGAGGAACAAGCGGCGGACCGTGCACATCGGATCGGCCAGCAGAACGTCGTCCACGTCATCAAACTTGTTGCACGTGGAACAGTTGAGGATAAAATGAATGAGTTGCAAGATAGGAAAAGGGATTTAATAGGTGAAGTCATTGACGCGGAAATGGGTTCGTTACTGACGGAGGAAGATATAAAGGATTTGTTGGAGATTTAGTGCCGCTGTTTAAGTGTTGCCGGAAACGAAGATACTGAAGTTGAGGTGAATTAGTTGAAAGCATTTAAATTTTTGATAGGAACAGTCGCGGTCCTTGCCCTTATTGCATTTGGCGTCTATCATTTTGGCACGAAATTCATTGCAGATGAAGTGATGGGTCAAGTTGCCGCGGAGTTAGAGACGAGTGGTCAGTTGGACAATTTGAAAAAGGAAATCCAAAATAATCCGGAGTTGCGTACGTTCATTGAAGAGGGGAAGAACGCGGATAGCTCTAAGTTGCCTTTCAAAACGAAAGAGGAAGCCACCCGCGTCCTGCTCAAGAAATTCGACCTTGCCGAAATCAATGATATTCAAGTTAAAGTGCGTCAAGGCATGTCGGCATCCGAGCAACAAGAGCTGTTGACTAAGATTCAAAGCAAGCTGACGGAAGAAGAGATGCTTGCATTGAAAGCGTTGGCGTACAAAGAGTTGTTTAAATGAAAAACCGCTTCAGTCGTAGGTGACTGGAGCGGTTTTTCGCTGTGAAAGTTGCTTGCAATAATTTTATTGATCATTTCCCGGAAGATATCGATCATTTCCCAAGGGTTATCGATCATTTCAGACGAGTTATCGATTATTTCCCGATAGTTATCGATCATTTCCCAGGAGTTATTGTCATTTTGTTACCTTTGGCCCCTTCGAATCATGGAGCTCTCTAATCACTTTAAGGTTTGCTATATAGAATCTTCCCCTTTTTTCCCCTTCAAAGGGAATTCTGAGTTGCCCTAATAGCCGTTTCACTTTTTGGATGTTGTCCAGACGTAAAAAATGCCGGCATTCTTTATTGGAAATACGATAACCAATCAACATAAAGTAATCCACTATCGCTTGAACATGGGCTATCTCATCAACATGACCGCATTGTTGACAGCCCCATCCGTTGTATATTGAAGTCATTCCTTGAAAGCCACATTGGACACAACAAACTCCCGAAATAAGTTCAGACGGCTGAATTCCATATCTTGATGCCAAAGGAAAAGGATCATACTCGCGATGGGCACTATGCAGCATATTCGCGATTTTCTTGAGAGGAAGCGAACTGGTAACATTGTGAAATGAATGAAGTCTACGAAGAAAAATAGGGATTTCAAAGGGGAAGAGAAGCTGCAAATCTTTACGATGGTTCACAAATTGCTGTTGCGGCCGGGGGAAAACCGCTGCATGATGAATGGAAATGGAAAGCTGATGTGCATGAAACCAATCTTCAAGGAGCATTTTATTTCGCTCCAGTTGAACGGACGGACATTCAAATGCGTCGACTTGTCCATTCTCAAGGGTACGCGTCAGTTGATTATATTCTTCACGGAAATTGATCTGGCCAGCAATATTTTTCATTTCCAAGATTACGGCGCCTTGCTGACAGGGGAAAAGCGTGTCGATTTGGAATTTCCCAGTAGATTGGAGATTCAAATCGTGAAAGATGTAATGCTCGAAAGGGAACTGATATTTATTGAAAACATCTGCCAGTATTCTCTCACCGTTATCACCAGCCCTGGTTATCCTTAGTTCATTCTCAATATCTGCATATCGAGCATGACTCTTTGGCAACCGTCGCAATAATGCTTCTAACCCAACCGCTTTTAATGAACTTATTTTTTCCTTTATGATCAATCAAACTTCTCCTCCTTTAAAACCACTCTATCACACTAATTAGATAACTTCATTGATTTCGAAACATATAGTTAATTAATCCATCTCCCTTTATAATTAGCTTAAGGAATATGAGGAGGAACACAATGTTAACAACTGAACAACTACAATCAATTGCAAACTTGCAAAAAGAATGCGAAACAAACGACGGGAATTTATTGAAATTAAACTGGGATATGCTTCGCCAACGTGAAGATCAAGCGATGGATTTCTTTCATTACGTGGATGGCGAGCTCGTTGCGTATTTGGCCCTTTACGGCTTTGGCTCAACCGTTGAAATCTGCGGTATGGTGAAGCCCGCCCATCGAAACCAGAACCACTTTACAAATTTATGGCATCAAGCGCTGCTGGTCATCAAAGAAAAAGGATATAAAAAGATCCTTTTGAATGCACCTTCCACTTCCCAGTCTGCAAAAGAGTGGCTTGAGAAACAGCCATGTACCTACGACTTTTCTGAGTACCAAATGGTGTGGAAACGGCAGTCTTTGGAAGAAGGCAGTGGCGTCCTATTAAGGCAATCTACCGAGGAAGATGTCCCGTTTGAAATCGAATTGGATGTGTTAGGCTTCGGCATGTCGTTGGAAGATGCCACCATTCATCAACAAGAAGTGAAAAATTATCCGAATGACGCGCATTTCATTATTGAAGCAGATGGCAAAAGGCTCGGCAAGATACGAGTGAGCAGAAATGATGGCGAATCCTATATTTATGGATTTGTCATTCATCCCGACTTTCAAGGAAAGGGATACGGTCGCAAAGCCCTGCAAGCGGTCGTCCATTTGGAACAACCTTCTGGCAACCCGATTAGACTTGAAGTAGAAGCGAAAAATCGCAATGCCCTCCGCCTCTATGAGTCAATCGGATTCCAAACAGTACAAGGTCAGGATTATTATCTTTGGGATGAATAAATAAAAAAATGGGCTGTCAAGAACAGTCAGTTTTTACTGACCTTCAAGACAGCCCCATTCTTTATTTACCCTACCACAACCTCACTCATCAACCCATGCATATTATCCTCGGTATCCCTAAAAAACACCATCCACGTTTCGGTTTGTCCTATCTTCGCGACCATATGCGGTTCATCGATGAAAACAACCCCTTTTTCCCTGTAGTTTTCATACGCCTGTTGAATGTTCTCCACGTGAAAGTACAGGACGGAGCTTGCGTGTGCGAATTCCTCTTTTTCAGGTAGGCTGACGAGTAAGCGTACGCCGTCGCAATCAAAGAATGCCATCGTATCCGTGTTGAATAATAGTTGCAAACCTAATTGGTCTTTATAAAATGCTGTTGCCCGTTCGATATCTTTTGCCGGTACCCCAATTTGCCCAATTTTCGTAATTGTTCCCATAAAAAAACCTCTCCCCTTTTGTCTGTTTATTTCATCATACACGATTGCCATTGGGCTTTGCATCACTTTTTTAGACAATTGGGAAGAGTTTTATCAAATTGAGGCTTATTCAGGCAATGTTTCGGGACGGATGAACCGTGAGATGTAGCCGTGTTTTGGTGACCCGATAAAGCTGATTAAAAAGATAATCCCGGTAGCAAATGCCATGGACCCTGATATCGATGTATCGATCCAGACGGCGATATAATACCCACCTATTGCGGATGTGATACCGAACAGGGCACTCAGACCTAACATGACAGACAGTCGGTCAGTCCATAGATAGGCTGCTGATGCCGGTGTGATGAGCATAGCCACCACCATGATGGCGCCGACTGCATCAAATGAAGCGACGGTCGTAATTGACACAAGTGTCATGAATACATAATGCATGAGCAGGACAGGAATGCCGAGGCTTGCCGCTAATGCGGCATCGAATGTTGTAATTTTCCACTCCTTATAGAAGGCAAAGATCATAATGAGCACAATCGCAAATACAATAAGCAAGATGAATGTAGCTTGAGGAATTTCACCAAGCAACGGGACACCCATTGTATGCCATGGAACGAATGTGATTTCTCCCATTAAAGCATGCTGCACATCTAAATGGACATTACCTGTCTTCGTTGCAATTAAAATAACGCCAATTGCAAACAGTGTTGTGAACACAACACCGATAGAGGCGTCTTGCTGGACGCCGAGTGAATGGAGCCATTGTACTAAAACGGCTGTCAGCAAACCTGCAATGATTGCGCCAATCAGCATAGGCATGCCGTTTAACTCTCGAGTGATTAAATAAGCGGATACGATTCCTAACAGGACTGTATGACTGATGGCATCGGCCATCATCGCCATCTTTCTAAGAATGAGGAAGACGCCAATGATCCCACAAGAGAGCCCGACTAATGAGGCGGTAAGTAAAATCCAACCTTCGTAACTCAATTTATTCGCCCTCCTTCACAGTTTGGCGAGAAATGGAATGAATCCCCACATTATGATGTTTCCGTTGCATCCTTAGTTGGATTGCACGAACCAACAATCCGCGTTGTGCTCCGAACACAAGCGAAATGGTGAAGATGGTAGCGGAAGCGATGACGATAAATGGTCCAGTCGGCAACCCTTTGCCCATTGTACTGATTAGCGTTCCAATCATGCCGGATCCCCCGCCGAAAATGGCTGAAAGGAACAGCATCTGCTTGAATGAATGGGTCCAGTAATGAGCGCTGACAGCTGGAATGATCATTAATGCCGCCATTAAAATAACACCAACCGCTTGGATGCCAATGACGATGACAAGCACGAGCATCGTTAGATAGACGCCATTCATAAGCGAAGTTGAAAGTCCGAGGCCCTTTGCAAAGTTTGCGTCGAACAAGAAAAGCTTCCATTCCTTGTATGCGATAATGATGACCGAAATGACGATAATAGCGACAATCAGCATTGTATAGACATCTGTTCGAACCATTGATGCCGCCTGACCGAAAATGAAACTATCGAGACCGGCTTGATTGCCACCGCCAGTGCGGCTGACGACCGTCATAAGCATGACGCCGAGCCCAAAGAAAACGGATAGGATAATTCCCATCGCAGCATCTTCCTTCACCCGGCTGGACGAGCGGATCCAGTGGATAAAACATGCACCAAGGAATGAACTGACAGCAGCTCCTAAAATCATAAAAGGTAAATTTTTGTACCCGATAATGGAGAAAGCGATCACGACACCCGGCAATGCAGCGTGTGATAATGCATCACTCATCAGGCTTTGTCGCTTCCAATAGGCCAGACAGCCAATCATTCCGGAAGCTGTCCCTAATATCAATGTGCTGAGCAGAACCCACTGCGCGTTAGGAGATAAAAATACATCTAACATAGTGATCAGGCCTCCTTCATCCAGCGTAATGTCCCGCCGTATGTTCTTTGTACATTCTCCTTTGTGAAGATATCCTTCGTTTTCCCATATCCAACAATGGTTTTATTCAAAAGCATGACATGGTCGAAGTAATCTTCCACCGTCAATAAATCATGATGGACCACCATTACCGTCTTGCCGGCGGATTTTAAATGCTTCAATGTTGTCATGATGGCCGTTTCAGTAGCTGCGTCTACGCCGACGAGCGGCTCATCCATGAAATAGAGATCTGCATTTTGGACAAGCGCTCGTGCCAAGAATACCCGCTGTTGCTGACCTCCTGATAATTGGCTGATTTGTCGATCGGCATAATCCGCCATTCCCATTTGAGCGAGCGATTCCATCGCGAGTTCTTTGTCCTGCTTGGATGGCCATTTAAACCATCCGACTTTACCGTAAAGCCCCATTAGTACGACATCCAAAGCGTTTGTAGGAAAATCCCAATCAACTGATCCTCTTTGGGGAACGTACCCGACTCTTGATTTTGTCTTAGCAAGAGTCGAATCGAAAAACGACACGTTTCCAGACAATGATGGGTGTAATCCAAGTATCACTTTTATCAAAGTGGACTTCCCAGCGCCGTTAGGTCCAACGATACCCGTCAAGGACCCAGGTTGAACGTCAAAATTCACGTCATAAAGCACTTTGTTTTTCCTATAAGATGCGGAAAGGTTTTCAACCTTAAGTACAGACATTTAGTTCCCCTCCCCTAAGAGTGCATCGTGTATTGTATTCACGTTATGCTTATACATTCCGATATACGTTCCTTCTGTAGTACCAGCATCTCCCATTGCGTCAGAAAACAGTTCGCCGCCTAACTTCACATCCAGCCCTTGTTTTCCAGCTCCTTCAATCACAGCTTTTATCGAGCTTTGGTTAATACTGCTTTCCACAAATACTGCAGGAATCTTATACTCCGTCAGTATGGCAATCGTATCATCGATATCGGAAATTCCAATTTCATCTTCCGTACTTAACCCTTGTAAACCGACCACTTCAATATCGAAAGCGCGCCCGAAATAACCGAATGCGTCATGGGCTGTAACCAATACACGCTTTTCTTTAGGAATTTGGCTGAGTTTATCTTTTGATTCCGCAAGAAGTGCATCAAGTTCTTTAAAATAGGATTCCTTGTTCGCATTAAATTCATCTGCATGTTCTGGAGCAAATTTCATTAATTCATCTGTTGCAGTCCCGAGAGCGATTTTCCACAAATCAATGTCAAACCAGACATGCGGGTCAACTGCTCCATTCTCGTCTTTTAGTAGACTTTCTTGTGCAATGGAATCAGCAATACCGATCGCAGGCTTTTTGCTGCTAATACTAGCAAATACTTCTCCCATATTCCCTTCAAGGTTTAGACCACTATAGAAGACAATATCACTGTTCTCCAATTTCTTGATATCTCCTTGTGTCGCTCTGTATAAATGAGGGTCAACACCTGCCCCCATTAAGCTTTCCACTGTAACGTGATCGCCGCCAATAATGGATATCGGCTCAGCAATTTGTGCAATCGTCGTGACAATTTTGATTTTGCCATCTGAGCTGCTATCATCCGTCTTCCCTTTGGAACATGCCCCCAATACTAAAAGGGATGATAACAACAACCCTGCTAAAATTACGCTTAATCTTTTTTTTCTCAATTCAATTTCCTCCTAATTAATAATCATTGAATAAAGTTTCCCTTGTGCAACATTTTGCTTAAAAAAATGAAGTCCTACTTTTAAAAGGAAATTAGCCTACCATTTCCAATCAAAATGGTCTCTCATAGAGATAGTATTCACAAACGTCTAATATGTTGCTATACAAATTCAGTGACAGGATGACTTTTTTCTAATTCACATCCTTGAAACTCCTTTCCCCGGTCAAATAAGTTTCCTCAAGGAAACTATTTCTAAGTTAAAAGTAATTCAAGAGGCTACATTTGTCAATAGCCTTATTTCAAAAAATCTAAAAGTCCGTTTGCAAATTACGTCAAAAGTCTGAGAAAGAATCCGTCTGAAGCATGTTATTAGGGTTGGGAAAACTTGTTAAGCTAAGTACCGATGGCAAGGAAAGGGGTATGGTCGTGAAAGTATTGGAGTTCATCGTTCGGAAGAAGGTTTTGGTCGGTTTATTGTCGGTGCTTGTTGTAGCTTTGGGGAGCTTTGCGGTTTTTAAACTGGATAAGGAGATTATGCCGTCGGTGGGGATGGATGGGGCGGTTGTCTACATCGATGCGGGAGATATGGCTGCGACGGATATGGAGCGGTTCATCACTTCACCTTTGGAGCAACGGCTCGCAGGAATTGAAGGTGTTGAGGAGATTCAATCGACGACGGCAGTAGGGAGTAGCACTTTCAATATAACGATTGCCCGTGGGCAAAGCGAAAAGGTTATGAAATATATTGAGACTGCGGTGAATGAAACAAAAGCAGGCCATCCGGAAATAAGGGAAGCCGCAGCCTATCAATTTGGCGTCCGTCCGGGCTATGAGTTTTTCATGGATCTGTCGGGCGATGATCTTCAAGCAATGACTGCGTTTGCCAAGGATGTGCTTGAACCGCGGCTTGAAAGTTTAAAGGAAGTTCAAGATGTTAATCTATCTGGAGTGGCGGAGCAGGAAGTGTCTATTGCTTTCAATCGGGAAGAAATGAAAAAACGTGGATTGGATATTTCGCAAGTAGCAGGGTTCATCGCACAGGCGAATTCGGAAGCAACACTTGGCGAACTGCAGGATGGCAGCGATGCATCACTTCTACGCTGGAATTCGAAGTTTGCAGATATCGACGACGTGAAGCGTATCGAAATTCCGACGGCGGAAGGGTTCATTCAACTGAAGGAGATTGCGGACGTTTCACTAACGCCTCGGGAAAGTTCGTCTTTCGTATGGAAAAACGATACGAAGGAATTGGTGTTCATTCAGGTAGGTAGGGCTGCGAATATTACGCAGATCGACATGGCGAAGGCCGTCCGTGCTGAAATTCAAAAAATGCGTGACGAAGGACTTGTGAAGGGCTTTACGTTGAATGAAATGGTGGCGCAAGCAGATTTCGTGCAAGAATCGATCGATGGGGTCGTCGTCAATATTCTGATTGGTAGTGTCGTGGCGATTGCGATTTTGCTTTTATTCCTAAGAAATGTCCGTGCGACGCTTATCATAGCGGTGTCCATTCCGACATCGGTGTTGCTGACCTTTTTAACGGTATATGTGCTTGGATACAGTCTCAATATGCTGACGCTTATCGGGCTTGGACTCGGGATCGGAATGATGGTGGATTCGTCGATCGTCATTTTGGAATCGATTTATCGACAGCGGGAGCTTGGGATCTCGAAGTTTGAGGCAGTTCTTGCAGGTACGAAGGAAGTTGCGGGTGCCGTGTTTGCATCCATGCTGACGACAATCGTTGTATTCTTGCCAATCGGTTTTATCGGCGGGGGATTGGGTGAGTTCATGATCATCCTTGCGATTGTTGTTGCGCTTACATTGATAAGCTCGGTGCTTGTAGCATTCACGCTCATTCCTGTCCTTTCGGAGAATTTTCTTCGGTATCGGGGCAGCATGGATCGCCGAAAAGAGAGCCGTTTTAGTAAAGGATACAATGCGATTGTGTCATGGATTGTTGCGAAAAGGCGCCGTTGTGTACTTGTCATCGCACTCTTTTTCGGACTTTTCGCAGGTTCGCTTCTCCTTGTGAATAAAATACCGATGACCGTTATGCCGGACATTTTTAATCGATACAGTGAACTCGTTGTCGTGGTGGAAACAGGAGTGGAGCCCGCTGAAAAAGAGCGGATTGCGCGATTGATGAACGACAGGTTGGCGGGAATTGAAGATGTCGAATCAAGTTATGTGTTGGATAACGGGGGCAGTGAAATGTTTGTCATCGTCAATATGACGAAAGATGAGAAAGTCGTTCACGAGCAGAAGGAAGTGAATGAACAGATTTTACGGTCGCTCCGTGAATTCCAGGAAACGGAGCCGATACGAACTGTGCAACTTGCTCTGTCCGAAGTTAGCGGTGCGCCAGTACAAGTGATGATCAAAGGGGAAGACTTTGGTCAATTGCAGGCAATTGCGGAGGATTTCATGGGGCAACTTGGCAAAGTTGAAGGAATTGTCGGGATCACAAACTCGATGGAGCGCACATCCGAGGAAAAGAGGATTGTGTTAAACGAGAAGGCGATTGCGGATGCAGGTTTATCGCAACTACACGTGAAGCAGTTCATTGAACAGGCTTTCATTGAAATGCCTATTGGACAAATGGCATTGGACGGCGAAAATGTGCCGCTCATCGTAAGCTGGAATGAAAAAACGGATTCAAGTCATACACTTTTCAATTTGGAAATCGCGACGATGGAAGGCGACAAAAAACTATCGGAGTTTCTTCACTTGGAAGCTGTTCGCACACCTAACGAAATCACGCATAGTGGCGGGGACCGATTCATCATGGTTTCAGCGGATATTGAAGGTAGAGATTTAGGTGCGATCAATCGCGACGTGCAAAAAGTCATTAGCGAATTCAATGCACCGACCGGTTATTCAATCGATGTAGCCGGCGATATCGAACAGCAACAGCAGCTCATGATGGAAATGCTGTTTGTGTTAGGGATTGCGCTTTTCCTCGTCTACTTTGTAATGGCGGTACAGTTCAATCATTTAGGGCATCCGCTCATTGTCATGTCCGTCATTCCGATGGCAGTAATCGGCGTCATTATCGGATTGTTCGTGACGCAAATGGAATTGAATCTATTGTCCGGGATGGGAATCATCATGCTCATTGGCATTGTGTTGAATAATGCAATCCTATTGATTGACCGCACGAATCAGCTTCGTAGGGCTGGAATGTCGATGGAAGCAGCTTTGGTTGAAGCGGGCAGGAACCGGATTCGCCCGATTTTCATGACGACATTGACGACGGTTGGCGGAATGGTGCCGCTTGCTCTTGCTTCTGGTGCATCGGGCAATTACCAGGCCCCGCTCGCAACTGTGTTGATTTCCGGATTGCTGTTTGCGACGTTCATTACATTGCTATTGATCCCATCGGTGTATCGACTGTTTACACGAAATGAGAAAGTGATTGAGGCGGAGAAAAGTCGCGGTAGGAAGCGGTTAGTAGGAAGGGTGGTTGACCCGCTGACGCAATTAAATAGTAAGTGAACCCGAACGCGGTTTCCATGGTAATTTCATGGAACCGTGTTTTGGCATTTATACGCGAAGCCAAGTACAATGAGGAATAGGGTAGGTGGTTTTCGTATGAATGAAAAAGAGTATGACAAACTTCTTCAAATAAAAACGGCTGGGACACTTGAATTGTTAAGCCAGTCTCCTCATTATAATCGCTACGAAGCAACACCATATGAAGCACTCGATACGCTTTTCAACGAGTATAAGTTAGGGCGGGATGATGGTTTTGTCGATTTCGGATGTGGCAAGGCGCGCGTTTCATTTTATGTCCATCATCATTTTTCTTCATCGGTGGCTGGGATTGAGATGAATGGACAGCTCTATCAGGACGCGATTGTGAACTTAGCAAGCTACCGGCGAAAAGCAAAGCATGCAGGCGGAGCGATACGTTTTGAACGTTGCTTGGCGGAGGAATATCAAATTGATGCATCGGAAAACCGGTTCTATTTCTTTAATCCGTTCTCAATACAGGTATTCATGAAGGTAGTCTGGAATATTCTTTGGTCCGCAGAATCAGAACAACGCTTGGTTGATATCATCCTTTATTATCCAACGGCTGAATATGTGCAATTCATGGACAACCATACGCAGTTTGAACTGTGGAAGGAAATTAAAGTTGACCAGTTGTATGATAAAAATGAAAATGAACGGTTTTTGATCTATCGAATGGGCGGGTGAAGTGGAGATCCGGGGTTATCGGTCAATGTCACAAGTTTATCGGTCACTCTCCGCTGGTTATCGGTCAAATTCCGCGAGTTATCGGTCACTTTCACAAAGTTATCGTCGTTTTGTGACCTTTCACCTATAACGAACTCACAGCAAAGTAAGTTTCCTAATTGGCCAAAGGCATTTGGCGAGGCTCGACCTGTCCGCGGGCAACATAAATTACCGCGGGAAAGTGAATATCCAGTCGCGCCTAATGCTCTTAACCAACCAATCACAACAAATGCATCGCGGCTTCCGCTTCATCCCATGGGACCGGATAGCCCTTGCCTTTCGCACAGAAAATTGACGTCGACGTGTATTCTGGATCAGCGTCTTTATTGTAGCCGATTGCCTCAATCACTTCAGATGCATTGTGGCACTCATCATAACCGCCGAACTGCAATGTGAGCGCACCCTTTCCGTTTGTGTATGACGCAAAAACCGTGCTGTAATTCATGAATGTGGCGACAGGGACGCGGCCTATCACGACAGTTTTTCCACCGATTGTTTCGGGCGCCCCAAAAGTTCCGAAAGCTTGCTGGATATCTGAAAGTACACGTCCAATATGATCCATCTCGACTTTGATCTTAAAATCATAATACGGCTCCAACAAAACATTCTCCGCCTTCTCCAGTCCTTGCCGCAATGCACGGAATGTCGCTTCTCTGAAATCGCCGCCGGATGTATGCTCGTTATGACCTCTACCTGTTAGCAAGGTGATTTTCACGTCGGTCAATGCGGACCCTGTCAATAAACCATGATGTGGGCATTCGAAAATATGTGTACGCACAAGGTTTTGATTGCCGATGGATAAGTCATTGGCGTGACAGACATTGTCAAAGGAAATTCCGCTGTCCCGTTCCGCCGGTTCAATTTTTAAATGAACTTCAGCGTAATGCTTTAGAGGTTCAAAATGACCATACCCAATTACAGCAGACCCAACCGTTTCTTTATAAAGGATTTTAGGATCACCGAAAGATACATCGAAATGAAAGCGTTCGTTGACAATCTGCTTCAATACTTCGAGTTGGATGACGCCCATTACATGGACATGGATTTCTTGGACTTGTTCATTCCAGACGACATGTAGCGAAGGGTCTTCCGCATCTAAAATTTTGAAGCAGCGGAGCATTTCTTTCACGTTGATCGCTGGATTGAAAATGACTTTTGACGTCAATGTCGGGATGAGGTCAAATCCTGCTTTTCCAGTCAGAGCACCAATCGGATCCCCAGCACCGGCTTCCGTCAATCCGGTCACCGCAATGATTTCTCCAGCGTGTGCTGCATCGATCGCCTTGAATTTATTCCCGTTGTACTGTCTAATCTGTGTGATCTTCTCCACTTTTTCCCCATAGGCAATCTCATCCCGAACTTGTATTACTCCATCGATTACCTTCAAAAACGTCACGCGCTGTCCGTTTTCGTCGTGCCTGACCTTATAGACACGCGCCGCGAAATCGCCTACATCTGAATAATACGTAGCGGTGAGTTGGTCGAACCCACGAAGAAATCCAAGAACACCAATATCTTTTAACGCAGAGCCGTGACCATATGCAAAGACATCGCGCCTACTGATCATCCGCCTTAAAGCGTCCAGCCAAATCGCTTCATCATAACCGGTATCCATATACCGCTCTAACAATGCCTCATCACGCTCCGCGATGAATTCAATAAGTTCCTCCGATATACCGCCGTTAGCCAACTCTGCCAAATCAAAAATGTCATCCGTTAGACTACCCCTTATTTCATCTATAACAGTTCCCAAGTCGACGCCTTCCCGGTCGGTTTTATTCAAAAAGAAGAAAGTCGGAACACCGTGTTTTTTCAATAACTGCCAAACAGTTTCCGTATGACCCTCCACACCATCCGCGGCGCTTATGATGATAATGGCGAAATCCATCACTTGGATGGCCCTTTCCATTTCGGGTGAAAAGTCTACGTGTCCCGGCGTGTCGATAATCGTATAGTGTGAGTCATTGAAAGTGAAGGTTGCCTGATCCGCAAAGACGGTAATCCCGCGATTCTTCTCGATATCATGGCTATCCATGAAGGCATCACGATGATCGACGCGCCCTCTTTGGCGAATGCTATTCGTATGGAAGAGCAGTTGCTCGGAAAAAGTGGTTTTACCCGCATCGACATGGGCAACGATTCCAATTGTTTTGTACATAGTACACCTCGATCTTGAAAAAATCGCACCCCTTAAAGGAGTGCGGTTATAAGTCTTTTAGTAGCTGTTTTATCTCATCTGGAGGGAGGGGTTTGGAATAAAGGAAGCCTTGCACTTCATTGCAGGACAATTGTTCAAGGAATTCTTCCTGTTCACTTGTCTCGACCCCTTCAGCAATGACGTTTAATCCAAGGTTATTTGCCAACTCGATGATTGCTTTTACAATCATTGAGTTGTTTTTGCTTAGTTCCCTTATAAATGCCCGGTCGATCTTTAAGTGACTGATTGGAAATTTACTCAAATAGAGAAGGGAAGAGTAACCCGTCCCGAAATCATCGACACTGACAGACACGCCAAGTTCTTGTAGTTGCTGTAAGATGCATTTGCAATGCTGCACATCGGACATTACACTTTCCGTGATTTCTAAGTTTAAATAAGACGGATGCAAGCCGGTTTGGGCTAAGATTCTTTTAACATCTTCAACAAATGTCGGCTGGCTGAATTGCCTCATTGAGACATTGACGCTAATACGGAGTGCTGGAAAACCATTATTTTGCCAATCCTTTGCCTGGGCACAGGCAGTTTTCAACACCCATTTTCCAAGTTGAAGGATGAACCCGTTATCTTCAGCAGCAGGAATAAATCTTGCAGGTGGGATATATCCCTGATCGGGATGATTCCATCTTGCCAAAGCTTCAAAACCTTTAATCTGACCTGTTTTCAAATCATATTGTGGTTGGTAATGGAGTTCGAACTGATTTTTATCCAAAGCCTGGCGAAGCTCACGTTCAAAGAAGGTCTTTTCCATCAATTTTTCATAAAGTTCCTCTGTGAAAAAGCGGAATGTTCCTTTGCCAGCCTCTTTTGCCACATACATTGCGGAATCTGCATTGCGCATTAATGTATTGTAATCCCGACCGTCCTCAGGATACAAAGCTACCCCGATGCTTGGGTCAACGAAGACTTCCTGGTCAGCAAGAAGATAGGGTTGGGAAATTCCTTCTACAATATTGTCGATGCTTCTGATCAGTTCAGCCTTGTCCGTGAAATCTATCAGGAGAATAAATTCATCCCCACTTTGCCGAGCTACGGTTTCATTTTCAGAAACAAAGTCTTGTAGTCTTTCCGAAACCGCAACGAGCAATTTATCACCAATATGATGGCCTAATGTATCGTTGACGTTTTTAAAGCGATCCAAATCCAAGAAAAGAAGGGCGAATTGATTGTCCGTCTGACTAATTTTTTGTTTCACTTTGTCCTGTAGATTCCTTCTGTTTGGCAAGCCGGTCAAGTAATCAAAATACGCCATATGTTCTATGGCTTTTTCGGCTTTGACGCGTTCTGTAATATCACTGGCAGTGCCGACGACTTCAACAATTTTCCCGTCTTTTGCAATCGGAGAAAGGTAAACAAGGAACGAGTGGCCGTCATAGGTTAACTCAAATTGGACAGTCTTCCCGGCCACTCCTTCTTGTAGATAATTTTTAAACGTTCCTAACTCTTCATCGGTAAATGAATGGTCAACTTCATTGTTATTCAACAGTTCTACCGAAATTCCGAGACTCTCTTTGATTTGACCTTCAAAAAGAGTAAAGACAATAGAGCCGTCTTCCGCTGTCGTATATTTAAAAATAGCATTCTGTAAGTTTTTCACGGTTGTTCGAAAGTCGTTCTGCAATGCGATTTCAAGAGATTCTTCAGCCCTCTTACGAGCCGTTATATCATGGCGGATAGCGATATATTGTTCAGGGTTTCCGTTGGTATCGAGAAAAGGAACGATTGTTGTGCTTACCCAATAATTGGAACCATCCTTGGCTCTGTTGCAAATATCGCCTTGCCAAACCTCACCCTTTTGAATCACACTCCACATTTCTTTGAAAAAGCTCGTTGGATGATATTTAGAATTAATGATCCGATGGGTTTTCCCAATCAGCTCGTCACTTGTGTATTGGGATAATGCACAAAACTTTTCATTGACATATGTAATGACGCCTTTTGTATCTGTTATCGCAACAACGGAAGAGTAATCAAGTGCATTTTCAATATTACGAAGGATTTTCAGCGTCTTGTTGAATATCTCATTTATGGATGGACAGTCAATATCTGAAGGTTGCATTTAATAATCCCTTTCTTATACAAAACAGCGCAAGATTTGCGGAGATAGATTTTTGTAGTAGTGGTTAGGTCTAAAGTTGCAAACGGCCAAGAAATTACTAATTATTATTAATTATAGCATTATCAAATACCCCCGTACAATCGTGTTACTTTTTTTTTAGCTCCTATCAAGTATAGAAGAATGAAAAAAAGGGATACATCTATCACGTGGAGAATCTAACTAATAAACAGATTGGCATAGTTTTATTTGAAAGGCAGATAAATGGGGGGCTTAAAAATGATGAAGTGGAACACTCCGGAGAGTCTTGAAGATCTATTATGCGAAGTGGTAGGTTGGGATAGTCGAACGGGTACTGAGGGGGAAATTGAGTTTGCAACACGAATTTTAAAAAAGATTTTGGAAATGCACTACTTTCAAGAAAACAGTTCTCATATCCATTTTCACGATGCAGGTAAGGGCAGAAATGCGGTTACAGCGTATTACGATAGTGGGGTTACGAATAAAACAATTGTCTTAATCAGCCATTTCGATACTGTACATATAGAAGAGTTTGGTGGCTTGGAAGAGTTAGCATTCAATCCGAGCGCACTTACGGAAGAATTGAAGAAAAGGATAACCGATCTACCCGAGGATGTACAAGCTGACCTGAAATCCAATGACTATCTATTCGGTCGGGGAACGATGGATATGAAGATGGGGCTTGTTTTACATCTTCATCTCCTGGAAAAGGCAAGCATTGAAAAATGGCCAATCAACCTTCTTTTATTGACAGTACCGGATGAAGAAGTGAATTCTTCGGGAATGAGGGCTTCGGTAAAGGGGTTACTCGAGTTAAGGGCAGAATATGGTCTACAATATGAATTATTTTTGAATGGCGAGCCTTCATTTTCACAGAAACCGCAGGATACAAACTATTATATCTACTCGGGATCAATCGGAAAAATTATGCCGTCAGCGCTTTTTTATGGGAGAGAAACCCATGCCGGGGAACCGTTAAGTGGGATAACGGGTCATTATATGGCATCCTATCTTACAAAAGCAATGGAGTTCAATCCACATTTTGTTGAAGAGGAATACGGAGAAAAAACCCCGCTTCCCGTTTGTTTACAAGAGATTGACTTGAAGGAAGATTATTCCGTACAGACTTCTCATCATACTGCGGCTCTATATAATGTCTTTTTAATGCGACAAAATGCAGATGATATTATGACGATTTTTAAACATACCGCTGTCAATGCGATGGCTGAATGTACGAATGACTATAAGGCAATTTGTGAACGGGAGGGCGTCACACCGATTGGGGATATCCGAGTTTTGGAATACACGGAATTGCTTGAGTATGCGATTAAGAAATTAGGCGCAACTGAAGTAGAGGGTATTATTAAAAACGCAGAGGCTGATGATTCGTTTGACGAACGGAAAATGTCCATGCAGATTACCGATGATTTAATGAGGATTTGCCAGGAACTCGCTCCAGCGACTATATTGTTTTACGCACCTCCATATTATCCTGCCGTCAATTCATCTAATAATGAATTGGTCCGGGATAAGATTGCTTTGACGAAAAGGGTGTTGAAAGAGGAATTCAATGTTAATGCAACTCAAGTGCATTATTTCAATGGAATATCCGATTTGAGCTACGTTAATTACGATTCGGCGGATACTGGATGGCAGTCTTTCAAAAATAACACGCCAGTGTGGGGAGATACATATAGTATTCCGTTTACGGAGATGCAACAGCTTCAATCCCCTGTGATGAATATCGGGCCATTTGGAAAAGACGCGCATAAGCTAACCGAACGTCTTCACAAGGAAAGTGCATTCAAGTATACGCCATTTGTTTTGACCAAAGTAATTGAAAGCATGTTTGCGGAAGTGAAGGCTTAACAGAAAATTAATAGTTAAAACCTATTGTTTCAAGGCTATTAATTGTACACTGTATTTATAGACTATAATGAAGGTTCTTGAAAAGGGGTGGGGGAATGGGGAATAAGAAGTTTAATAAGACGGAAAAGAGTTGGATGTTTTACGACTGGGCGAACTCGGCCTATTCAATTATTATTACAACAGCAGTTTTTCCGATTTACTACAAGTCAGTGGCGACGAGTGCTGGTGTTGAGTCATCGCATTCGACAGCGTATTTGGCGTATACCGTTGCGATTGCCACGTTCATCTTAGCGATGATTGGGCCGATTTTAGGAACGATTGCGGATTATAAGGGATTAAAAAAGAAGTTTTTCTTAACCTTTTTCCTAATTGGTTCACTTTCGACGATTTCCTTGGCATTTGTGCCTGACGGTACATGGCTGCCGCTGTTGATCATTTATACGATAACGGCCGTCGGATTCCATGGGGCAAATATATTTTACGATGCATTTTTGGTCGATGTGACCCCTGTGGAGAAAATGGATGAAGTGTCTGCTCGTGGATTCGGGTTAGGGTATATCGGTAGTACGATTCCGTTTATTATCAGTATTGCAATCATTCTTTTAGCTGACAACGGAGTGATTCCGCTTTCGATGGCGGTAGCAACAAAGTTAGCATTCGTCATTACGGGAATTTGGTGGTTCACGTTCACGATTCCGATGCTCAAGAATGTTGTACAACTTCATGGAATTGAACAGGAACCAAGGATTCTTGCAAGCGGCTTCCGAAGACTTGGAGAAACGTTTAAGGAAATTAAGAAGTACAAAACAGTTTTCATCTTTTTATTAGCATATTTCTTTTATATTGATGGAGTAGGAACGATCATTTCGATGTCCACAGCATATGGAACGGATTTGGGTATCGGTTCGACCGATCTTTTGATTGTCCTATTCGTCACTCAAGTCGTTGCGGCGCCATTTGCACTTATATACGGTAGGCTTGCAAAGAGGTTTTCGGTGAAGGCAATGTTATATGTTGGGATTTTCGTTTATATTATCGTTTGTATTTACGCGTTTTTCTTATCGTCAGTGATGGATTTCTGGATACTTGCAATGCTCGTCGCGACCTCCCAAGGCGGTATCCAGGCATTGAGCCGCTCATATTTCGCTCAACTTGTACCGAAAGAGAAATCCAATGAATTTTTCGGTTTCTATAATATTTTTGGGAAGTTCGCTGCCGTCATGGGACCAATGTTATTGGGGGTTACTGCCCATGCAACGGGAAGCTCGGCATACGGAGTGTTTAGCTTGGTGATCTTGTTCATCATCGGTGGGATTCTATTGCGGATGGTTCCGAAGCCGGCGAGTGAAGCTGTATAAGGCGATATAAAAAAACAGGCGAATTCGCCTGTTTTTTATTTTACGTCTATACTCCGTGCGCCAGAAGCTCGGGTCATAAGTCAAATTTGCTTTGTGGCAAAAAGCACCACGCCGCAACTTTGCCTTATGCCAGAGGCCGGCAGGATGCCGGTCATGCAGTCGTTGCCGCAGGACGCGGCGTCCTTAGACTGCGAACCCCTGCTATGCAGGCGCCCTGCGCTTTTGTTCTTATCTCGGTTTAATTTGCTGCATTTGTAAGATTCTAAAGCCGTTTTTCTCTAATTTTTCACGTATTTTAGTTGCTTCTTCTCCAGATTTTCCGTTTTCCAACGTGAGGACAACTCTTCGGGCAAGGGCAGAACCATTGTCGAGCGTCATTAGGCCCTCGATGTTTTCATCCTTTAACACCGTTGTCAATTTTCGGATCATGCCGCGTGCTTCGGTTGAGGCAAGTGTAATATTAAGTCCACCAGTATTTAGGCCGAATGCATCTTCAAACACACTTTCGATTTTATTATGCGTTACAATACCAATAAGCTTGCCGTTTCTTACTACGCTGATGAATGGCAATGCCTTGATTTTAAGTAAGGCGCTTAAAAATGAAGCATCTTCATAAACGTAAACATCTTGATGCTCTAACAAAGGCTCGATTGACCCTTGTTCATCGCCTTTTTCTTCGTATAAATAGGAGAGCAAATCGACCTTATAGATCATTCCTTTATACGTATCATCGTTATCTACAACAGGGATACAGCGGTATCCTGTCTCAATAATTTTCTTGTATGTTTCGGAAACAGTTTGTTCCACTTTTACCGTTGCGACTCCTAATCTTTCTACGATTAAATCTCGAATATGCATGCTGAATGTCCCCCTTGATTTTTCTTTTTTGTCATAATTTTTTGTTACTTAGTATCTTCCATTATAATTCAAAAGTTGAATGTTGTACATGAAAACTTATATCTATAGTAAAGAGCTTTTCAAAGAAAGGAGCAAGGATGGGCATGTTGAACTTGGACTCCCTTTTAGATGTTATCGGGGAATTATTTGCTGATGAAATATCCATCGTTGTATCGAATACAAAAGAATACGTTTATTATCGACCAAGCAAACGGATTGATTTGAAAATCAGGCCTGGTGATCCTGTAAGGGAAGGGACACTTGCGTACAAAGCATTAACAGAAGGCCAGAAAACTTCGGAGTTCATTAACCGAGATGTTTTCGGCGTCCCTTATCATGGTATGGCCGTTCCTTTTCATAATGATGGTGTCATAGATGGCTGTGTTATTGCAATTTATCCGGCATATACGGAAGGGAAATCGGTTGTCACTTTGAAAACACAGGACGGATGGGTCCCTGTTCCATTTTCGGAAGTGAATTATATTGAAGTAAAGAATCGTAAGACCGTTGTTGTAGCCGATCATATTACAGGTACCCACAAGAATTCATTGCAAAACTTTGAGTATGTCTTGCCGCATGATCTTTTTGTCCGTTGCCATCGATCGTTCATCGTGAATGTGACGCATATAAAAGAAATTTTTCCGGACACTCACTCAACTTTCTTGTTATCTATGAGTGACGGTGCACAAATTCCTGTCAGTCAGTCGTACTCAAGTTATTTTAGAAAACTATTGGGTTTTTAATCTTGGTCTTAAAGCGCGCTGAACAGTTGCTTAGTCAAAAATATGCTGCTTTAGACAAAATGTATGGCTGTTTATCCGCTAATATCGTTTTTCATCCTCAAATTCCCTTTCGTTCCTTTGGATGCGATAAGATTAAGCCAAAGACAATCAAAGGAGCGGTTGGGAATGGGTAACCACATGGATCGTATCAGACATGAAGGATTGAAAAATGTTATTGTTTCTGCTGAAGAGGCGGCTTCTTGGGTTAAGGACGGAATGACGTTGGGGTTAAGCGGGTTCACTCGTGCGGGTGATGCGAAAGCGGTTCCAATGGCTTTGGTAAAACGCGCTGAAACAGAAAAATTCAAGGTGAACGTATTTACAGGTGCTTCACTCGGATCAGATATAGATAGATTGTTTACGGAAGCTGGGATTATCAATAAGCGTTTGCCATTCCAAGCGGAAAGAGCAATGCGTAACGGCATCAATAACGGGGAACTTCTTTTTGTAGACCACCATCTATCTCACACAGCAGAGTGGATTCGCGCAGGTGTAATTGAACCAATTGATTTCGCAATTGTGGAAGCGGTTTCAGTTACTGAGGACGGAATGATTATTCCTTCGACTTCTGTTGGTAACTCGTTATCGTTTGCAAAGCATGCAAAATCAATCATTATTGAGATAAATACAGCTCATTCTTCGGAGTGGGAAGGTATCCATGATTTATATGATACTGGTAAACAAGGCGAGCGGAATCCAATCCAGCTAACGAAAGTGGATGATCGGATCGGAACAGTCGGAATCCCAGTAGACGTGGATAAAGTCAAAGGAATCGTATTTACACATCAAGCAGATTCTCCATCGACAATCACTCAACCAGATGAGGACACTGAAATCATGGCTGGACATCTACTGTCGTTCTTACGCACGGAAGTAGAGTCCGGCAGATTGACAAATTCATTGGCACCTCTTCAATCAGGTATCGGCTCACAGGCAAATGCTGTACTTCATGGCCTGTTAGACTCGGAATTCGAAGACCTTGAAGTGTACTCGGAAGTATTGCAGGATGCTGTATTTGACTTGATTGATGCGGGTAAAGTTCGTAAGGCTTCATGCGCTTCAATTACATTGTCACAAGAGAAGATGGATAAAGTATTTAGTAATTTAGATAAATATCGAGATAAATTAATCATGCGTCCACAGGAAATTTCGAACCACCCGGAAATTATCCGCCGACTCGGATTGATTTCTATCAATACTGCACTTGAGCTGGATATTTACGGAAACGTCAATTCAACGCATGTAACTGGAACGAAAATGATGAACGGCATCGGCGGCTCTGGAGATTTCGCACGTAATGCACGGCTTGCTATCTTTGTGACAAAGTCAGTTGCCAAAAACGGTGACATTTCCAGTATCGTACCATTTGTCTCTCACGTGGATCATACAGAACATGATGTCGACGTCATCGTTACGGAGCACGGATTTGCGGATTTACGTGGACTTGCACCAAGAGAGCGTGTCGAATTGATCATCGGAAATTGTGCGCACCCAATGTACCGTGCACAATTATGGGAGTACTACTCTGAAGCGCTTGAGCGAGGCGGCCACACACCGCATGTGCTTGAAAAAGCGTTCTCATGGCATACGAATTTGATGCAGCACGGGACAATGCGCCCACGCACTGAGCGTACGGAAGAGTTAGTTTAAGTACACTGCCATTCGAATTAAAATATATAAACCGCAAAAAAGCGATCCCTTCTATGGGGTCGCTTTTGCATGGTGTCGATGACATGCCAGCGGGAATTGCTCGAGTTAGGTGGAGTTATGCTCGAGTTTTATGGTGTTATGCTTGAGTTTGGGGAGGTTATGCTCGAGTTTGGACTGGGTATGCTCGAGTTCGATGGGGTTATGCTCATCTCGGGACTATCGACTCATCAAAAAAGTACGGGAGGACCATGATTTCGCGGAAAGTCCACTGTAAAATCAATTATCCGATTGCGCCAAATGCCTTTGACCAATAAAATCTTTACATCAATTTCGAGATAAACATCGCTGCAATACCGAAATAAATAAGCAAGGATAAAATATCATTTATGGTAGTAATGAGTGGACCGGACGCGACGGCAGGGTCGACTTTGAATTTATTCAAAATAAGTGGAATGACAGTGCCCGCGAGTGTGCCGATAATCAGAGTTGCAAAGAGAGATGCCCCTACGACAAGACCAAGCGCAAGGTTTTGTTGCCAAAAATAAGCGATGATGGCTATAATGACGCCGTTGATGACACCAAGCATGATGCCGACAAGCAGTTCGCGGAAAATGAGACTGAATGTCTTTTGCATCGTCAGTTCCTCAGTCACAAGTCCGCGGACGACAATGGCTAACGACTGCGTTCCAGTATTTCCGGTCATCCCCGAAATCATCGGCATGAAAAAGGCGAGCGCAACAACGGCTTCAAGTGTTGCTTCGAATTTGGCAATAATGCTTCCCGAAACGAGTCCGATGAATAATAGCAATACGAGCCAAGGCAATCGTTTAAAAGCAGCTACAACCGGTTTTGTATGAAAATCAATTTCCTTCCCAGACGCAAACAACATTTCAATATCTTCATTCGCCTCACGTATAACGATGTCGAGCACATCATCCGCTGTAATAATACCAACCAAAATATTTTCATCATTTACGACAGGTACAGAAAGAAAATCATAGCGTCCAATCATTCTCGCAACTTCGCTTTGTTTCGTATTCTCATTGACCTTGACGATATCGGATGTCATCACCTCCGAAATGGGATTCTCCGGTTTGCATAACAGAAGGTCCCGATAGGAAGCGACGCCAATCAATTTCTTCTCATCATCAATGACGTATACATAATTCAAGTAATCCGCGAACTCCCTAAAATGTTTCAGTTTATCAATCGTCATTCGGACAGTATATGATTTGTGAACCCATACATACTGACTGATCATCACCCGCCCGGCAGATTTCCTCGGATACTTCATCTGCTTGCGTATCGCCTTTTTCTCCTCATCCTTCATCTGGGCGATCAACTGATTAACTTCTTTATCCGGCAAATCGGAGAGTAGTTGGGTAAGTTCGTCACTTTTCAAAAGCTCCATTAATTCTGTAGAACGGATTGGGCCGATTTTCTTTAGCACAAGAAGCTGTTCACCACGTGTCAAATATCTTAGTAGGGTCACTAATTGATCTAAAGAGAGCCATTCCAAGAATAGGATTCTACGTTTTCGCGGCAAGTTGCGGTAGTGAATTGAAGTGTCATATGGCGATAATTCACTAATCACCTTTTGGAAAGTATTCTTCTGACCTTCTTTTAATAAATGAACAATTGCGCGTGAAATCTCTTCTTTTCCTCCATTGACTGACATGACTCTCTTCACCTCACTTACTATTTCGATGAAGTACTCGATAACCTGTCTATCCCCTGATAGTTGTTTAGATAAACAGAGTGGGGGATTGTAAGGGGGCTGTTTTTCAAGTTGAATTGTAGCCATTCGGTGGTAAATTCGCCTAAGTCGGTGATAAACACCCGAGAGTCGGTGATAAAGTTGCCCGAGTCGGTGATAACACGCCGAGAGTCGGTGATAAACCCCGCCAAGTCGGTGATAAATGGTTGGGGCCAGCTCTTTTTTGTCCAAGTGGTGATAACTATGCCCTGAGTGGTGATAACAGTGTTCCAAGTGGTGATAACGGACATTTAAGTGGTGATAAACATGTTTTAAGTGGTGATAAATGATTCCAAGGGCAGTTTTTCAAGTTGAATTGTAGCCATTCGGTGATAAATTCATCCAAGTCGGTGATAAACACCCGAGAGTCGGTGATAAAGTTGCCCGAGTCGGTGATAACAAGCCTCAAGTCGGTGATAAACCCCGCCAAGTCGGTGATAACGCCTCAAGGACATGCCTGCAATAGGTGCTACCAATACCAATTAGTCTCCCTCCCAACCAATCTCCCCCAAAAAAAGTAGGTTTATTGGATAAATGATAGGGAAAGAGAGTTAGTAGGCAAATAAATTCGGCATCGGTCGATGACAAAAGGGAGTTTTTTAGAATGAGAAAATGGAAAACGCTATTATTCTTGCTTATAGCAACTGTTTCAGTGCTCGCAGCATGTGGAGAGGACAAGGGCGAATCGAGTGATAATGAGTATGGTCTTGTTAAGAAAGGTAAATTGACATATGCGGCAAGTGGTCTTTATAAGCCGTTCAACTTTGAAGAGAATGGCGAGTTGACAGGGTTTGACGTGGAAATCGGAAAGGCAATTGCGGAGAAGATGGGCTTGGAGGCTAATCCGGTGACGAACCCGTTTGAAACGATCTTGCAAGGATTAGTTGCGAATAAATATGATGCCATCATCGGTTCGATGGCTTACACAAAAAAACGTGCAGAGCAGGCGGCGTTCACGGAGCCTTACTACTACTCTGGCGGAATGATTTGGGTTGCGAAGGACAATGACGAAATCAAGACCCCAGAAGATTTGAAAGGGAAGAAGATCGGTGTCGTCTCGCAATCTACGTATGAGGAGCCAGCGAAAACTTTGTCGGACGATATCCAATATTATTCCAGTGACGTTGTAGCACTTAAGGATTTGACAGTAGAAAACCGTTTGGATGCTGTCATCACGGCGGACATCGTCGGATTTGAAGCAATTGAAAATGGATTTGAAATTAAAGAGGTCGGCAATCCATTATGGGTGGAACAGCCATCAATCGCGGTGAAGAAGGATAATGAAAAGCTTCGTGACGCGATTGATCAAGCCCTCCAAGAAATTATCGATGATGGTACCTATGATGAAATCTCACAAAAATGGTTCAAACGGAATCTGTTAGACATCGACTTGGAAGATGCGGAATTGCTTGAGTAAATATGGATTTGTAATGGAAAGAGGGATTGATTAGTGCCTGAAACAATAAAAACATTTTACGAAGTATTCATGAACACCTATCCGGGTTTCCTCGAAGCGGTACTTGTCACCCTGAAGGTAACGGCGATTGCAGTTGTTTTGGGAACCGCATTTGGAATTATCTTTGCACTGATGAAAATATCAAAATCAAAACTTTTACAGACGATTGCAAACTTATATATTCAGATTATCCGAGGGACGCCGCTCATCGTACAGATCATGTTCCTTTATTACGGAATTACGTCGATTGTCGTCCTGTCGAATTTCTGGGCGGGGGCGATTGCGCTTGGTATCCATAATGGTGCCTATATTGCAGAGATTTTCAGAGGTGCAATCCAAGGCATTGACCGTGGCCAACGTGAAGCAAGCCTTGCGCTCGGCATGAATCGAACTCAAGCGATGCGCCGTATTATTTTCCCACAAGCGCTTCGCCGTGCGATTCCGCCACTCGGCAACCAGTTCATCATAACATTGAAGGATTCTTCCCTTGTTTATTTGATAGGGGTTTCGGAGTTGTTCTCGCGTGCGAATCGTGAAGCTGCAGCGAACTTCTTGCCGTTTGAGACATTCCTCGTCGTCGGATTGTATTATCTCATCCTCGTCCTTATTTTCACTTGGTTGTTGAAGCTGTATGAGAATAAATTGAATGTGGATGGATCTTGATAGGGAGGAATACAGATGATTAAAACGAAGAATCTTCATAAATCTTTTGGTGAATTGGAAGTTTTGAAAGGGATTGATCTGGATATTAATCCTGGTCAGGTTGTCGTCTTGGTCGGGGTCAGCGGATCCGGAAAAAGTACATTGCTCCGCTGCTTGAATTTCCTTGAGAAGGCAGAAGAGGGGACGATATCCATCGATGGCCGTACGGTGGATCGGAAAAAGGACGATCTTTCACAAGTTAGGGCTGAAGTTGGCATGGTGTTCCAGCATTTCAACCTGTTTCCGCATAAGACAGTTCTTGAGAATATAATGGAAGCGCCGTTGATCGTGAAGAAGGCGGATAGGGGGAAGGCAAAGCAATTGGCACATTCCCTTTTGGAAAAAGTCGGTCTCTCCGATAAGGCGGATGTCTATCCGAATAAGTTGTCTGGTGGACAGAAGCAGCGTGTCGCCATTGCGCGGGCGCTTGCAATGGAACCGAAAGCTTTGCTATTCGACGAACCGACATCCGCACTCGATCCGGAGCTTGTCGGTGAAGTACTTCAAGTCATGCAGGACCTTGCGAATGAAGGGATGACGATGGTCGCCGTGACGCATGAGATGAAATTCGCAAAAGAAGTGGCGGATCGCATCATTATGTTGGATGAAGGCGTCATTATCGAAGATGCCGATCCAGAGACATTTTTCAACCACTCAACAAACGAGCGGACACGGCAGTTTTTGGAGATGGTCAATGTGTGAGTAAAAAGCAGCTTCCTATTGTAATAGGGGGCTGCTTTTTCTCAATCTATCTCACTCACCCATTCAGGCACATAACTAAGATTGACACGAGAGGAATTCGCTAAAAAAGTTAAAATAGTAGGCTCCCGATAACTGTTGCTATGATACAACTGATAATAAAATCGGTCATCCTTCCACTCCATGAGATTTATCCTAAACAGCGCTTCCACTCCATCGTCCAACGAAATTGTTTCCACATCATCCAACCCTGAGTCCACCAAGGAATAAGCGATAGGCTCTTTACTGACACGATAATAATACGTGCCGTACGTAAGCTGTTTATTATATTCCCATTTCGCACCCTTACGGACATCGATTTTCATATCCCGATGCCTGACAATATGCGTAAACTGCACAGGCTCCCCATCTGCATACGCTACTTCACCAAAGGTACATTCGACAAAATAAGGTTCATCCTTAGGCAAAGGCATATATTTCCCAAATTCCTTCATCGCATCTTCCGTCTGTTTATATCGCTTATAATTCTTCTCATCGATTGTTTCACCTGCAATGTTTTGACTCACCTCAAATTGACCGACTGGTTGATTGAAAAAAATAAAAGAATCGTAATGAGGTGCTTTCCGCATGCATGAGTTATTGTTGGAAAAATAGTAAGCCCCGATAATGATGAATAGTAATAGGATGGGGATTATTACTCTGGGTTTTCTTATTAACTTCATTCGATCCATGACGAAACGAAACCCCCTTTACCGTCCCGAAGTAACTGTACCCTTTGTGTTTATTGTACCACAATAAATTACCGTTTTCTGATTATTATTTTAATTACAGAAACAAATTAATTTCTTGTATACTTAAATGAAAGAAGTTTCTGAGGATTAGAGCCTCACAACAGGGGGAGACACTATGTTCATCGGAACCATTTTCATTAATATCATTATACCTATCTTAATCCTCCTCCTTGTCGGGGCAGGTTTGCAAAGGAAATTCGCATTCAATTTAAAAGCAATCTCGAATCTGATTACATATTGTCTTATGCCAGCCGCGGTTTTCATTAATCTGTATCAGACAGAGATTGACGTGCAAATTCTATTGGAAATCATCGGTTATTTGGTTGCGTTCAGTTTAATAATAATTGTTGTTACAACGGTTTTAAGTAAATTATTGAAGTTGGAAAGAGGGGAAGCGGCGATATTCAAAAACAGTATTTCATTAATCAACTCCGGGAATTATGGGATACCGGTCAGTCAGCTGCTATTTCATGCAAATCCTCTCGGCATTTCCATACAAATTATCGTGATGGTCTTCCAAAATATTCTAACGTATACATATGGATTATATAATTTGATATCCGCTACGAAGTCGGGGTTGGAAATTCTAAAATCGTTATTGAAAATGCCGGTCATCCACGCGATGCTTCTTGGCGGTTTGTTGAATTGGCTGCAAATCCCGATTCCGTCCTTTTTATGGACTCCTATCAGCCATCTGGCAGGTGCATTTTTGGCAATTGCGCTTGTGTTGTTGGGAGCACAACTTGCACAAATCGAATTGAAGACAATCGTCAATCGGACGATTGTTACAAGCAGCATCGGAAGGCTAATCATCGGACCAAGCGTGGCACTGCTCCTCATTTTCATTTTCGGGATAGATGGCGTAGTCGCCCAATCTCTGTTCATCGCAAGTTCCTTCCCAACGTCAAGAAACAGTTCGACACTTGCGTTGGAATACGACGTACATCCGGATTTGGCGGCGCAGACTGTTTTATTTTCAACCGTTTTAAGCGCAATCACGGTTACATTTGTAGTTTATTTGTCTACGGTGTTGTTTGTTTGATTGAGGAGTGAGGTGGGGCGGTAGGTAAAAGGTCACGAAATGACGATAAATTTGTGAAAGTGACCGATAACTTTGCCGAAGTGACCGATAACTCCCTAAAAGTGACCGATAAGTTTGTGAACTTGACCGATAACTCTCTGGAAATGACCGATATTCCGTCTCTCCGAATTAAAATGGACTTCCAGCTAACCGGAAGTCCATTGTTTCAAAGAATGATCAACTCTTTAGGTGATTTCGTAATAATTTCAATTCCATCTTTTTTCATGATAATATCATCCTCAATCCGAACTCCGCCAAGGCCTGGAATATAAATGCCCGGCTCGACCGTCAACACCATTCCTTCCTCAACAAGCAGCTCGCATGTCGGATTCATGAAAATGTCCTCATGAATATACAAGCCAATCCCGTGCCCCATGCCATGCCCATAATTGTCGCCATACCCTTTTTCGCTAATCAAATCACGGGTCAAAGCATCCGCTTCTTTCCCAGTCATTCCGACCTTGATGCCTGACAGCGCATTTTCGAGAGCGTCATAGACAATTGAATAGATTTCCTTTAGCTTCGGATCCGGCTCTCCGACTGCAATTGTTCTTGTCATATCGGAGCAATAGCCTTGATAATAGGCACCGAAGTCCAACGTTACCATATCACCTTGCTCAATTACTTTGTCACTTGCGACTCCATGCGGCAACGCGGAACGAACGCCAGATGCAACAATCATATCGAAAGAAGAAGAAGTAGCACCTAATTTCCGCATATGGAATTCCAGCTCATTCGCAACTTCAATTTCAGTGCGCCCGGGCTTAATGAACGTCAAAATATGCTCGAACGCAGCGTCTGCAATTTCAGCAGCTTTTTTCAAAATAGCCATTTCAGATTCATTTTTAATCATCCGCAGTTTCTCAACGACATTCGATACAGGCACAAGCTCTGGGTTGATTGCCTTCACAAGCTGGGAGTAATAAAAATAAGACTGATGCTGCTGCTCAAAACCTAACTTCTTGATTCCCAAGTCATCTATAAGTGTTGAAATTTCCTCATAAATGATAATGCGATCGATTTCCTTCACGGTAAAATCCGTAACCTGCTCATTCGCCTGGCTAGTATAACGGAAATCGACCAATAAATACGCTTCCGTTTTGGATACAAGCACAGTCCCCGCAGTACCAGTGAAACCCGTCAAGTATCTCCGATTGTAAGGATCCGTAATAATCATCCCATCGATTCCTAATTCGTCAAATGAACCACGTAACTTCACTAATTTCTCCATTATAAAACCCCCATTAATAGAAATATTCCCATTATTACTATGACATAGGAAGCCTGGAGATAATAGAGAGCATTTTTTATTTCTACTATTTAACTCAATAGATTTAATTTATTTAATTTTTCGGAATGGTATAATAGATTAAAATACACACAGCGGGTGATACAAATGGCTATTGGAACGATTATTAAAACAGAGCGACTTCGGAAGAATATGAAGCAGGAGACTTTGGCGAAAGAAATATGTTCCATTTCCCACTTAAGCAGAATTGAAAGTGGGAAAACCGAGCCAAGCGAAGAATTATTAAGGAAGCTATCAGATAGACTGGGTGTGCTGTTAGCTGTTGAAAGTGAAAATGTGGAAATGGAGCAGCTGCAAGACCAACTCGAAACAGTCATTAATGAACGGGATCAAGAAGGTGCAGCACAGTTAGTGGAAGAGTTAAATGTGTTGTTGCACAGAGTGCCAATTGAGGCGGAAATAAGACTTGACTTAGAATTGATGCTGCTAAGGGCGCAATCTGTCCTACCCAAGCAAGAAGAAAATATACTACAATCGTTAGCCAAGTTCACTGAAACTGATTTCAACTTAACACCAATCCAAGCGTTTCGGGCTCAACAAATTAAAGGAATGGCAAGTTATGGAGTAGGTGAGCTGAAAGTGTGTCTGGACTGTTTTTCTGAAGGAGCAGAATTGGCGGAGCTTCTTCCGCTCTCCCGTTTTGAACGGGCTGATTTTGCTTATGTTCAGTCGATTGCATTTATGGCGGATGGACAGAAATTTGAAGCGTTAGAAAAAGCGAAGGATGCACTGAGTTATTTCCAGTCAATCATGACGGGTCGTAGGGTATTGGAATGTCATCTTGTCAGTGGAGTTGCCTATAAACAGATTGGACAATTGGATCGTGCGCTTGAAACATTTCAACACGCAGAAAAAGTATGCCGCCAGTTTGATTTGCAAACTTTTCTGGGAATGATTTATCAAAACTTAGGAACTGTATATAACGCTATGAATCAATCGGACTTGGCCATATCGTACTTCCGGCAGGCGATTGACTGTAAAGAACAGCCAGAGGATCAGGTTTATACCATACTCTCTCTTCTAAGAATATACGAAGAATTAGGGGGTGGGGAAAAGGTTCGTCATTGGCTTGAAGAAGGCAATCGTCTCCTCTCACAATTAAGCGAACCGATACGCCAACGATTCAAAACACATTTCGATGTGCATCAAGCTTTACTTGAAGAAAATGATGAGCGAATTGAAGCCTCCCTTCTAACTGCAGTTCGCTACTTTCAGAAAAAGAAGGATAAGAATCAGACGAGGCACTATTCTAGGAGATTAGCGGAGTTCTATGCATCTAAGCGCAAGTACAAAAAAGCAGTTGACTATTATCGCCAGATAGTTGAGTTAGAGGATTAATTCATTATTTATTTTTTGCGCAATCCGATCGCCTAAACCAATTTAAACATATTGTTTTATTAATGAATTTGTACAAGTTTGAGCAAAAGCAGTGATTTTTCAACAACTAAGCTTATAAAACATCACATACCCCAGTTGTTCGGCTAATTGAATATTTCAGAATAAATGGTAGACTTTTTATTAAGGTTTAAGAATCAACGGTATGAACGCTAAGACGAGGGGGTGTAATGTTTTGGGTTTATTGAAATTTGAACTAAAGAAGATCTATCGGCAGAAGAAGCTGATTTGGTTGCTGGTTGTTGTCCTGTTAGGGGTAAGTTTTATCTTTAATCAGAACTTCTCTAAAAAGGAGACCATGAAAGAAAGGTATTCAGATATGATCCGACCATATTCTGAGGAGGCTGATGGCCTTTATCGTTTCTATAAGGATATGGAGTTAAAAGGTAACCTTGACGAAGAAATGGTGCAGCAGCAAGTGCATGTCAATGAGTTTGGGACAATTTTCTTTAATTGGAAAGGTGCAATTTATTACGAGGAATGGAGCAAAATACCTGCCATTGAACAGGGCTTTTTGAAGAATGTGGAATCATTGGAGGAAGCGGGGGGCGGGTTCAGTGCATTGTATGCACTGGAAAGGGAGAAGGCCATCCAAAAGAATGAGTGGCTTCTTGCGCATGATCTCCCCTATGTTGACGAAGAATTTCCGCTTGCGCCTGCACTTATTCTGAAGCAGAGTGCGGATTTACTCTTAAGTGCCGGAGCGATTCTGTTTCTCGTGCTGTTTTTCGGCAATGCGATGACAGCAGAAAAGGAGCAGCAGACTTGGCTGACATTAAAAACACAGCCGATTCCAAGAAGGCAGCGGATTTTAATGAAGTATGCGGGGATGCTCTTCGTCATGCTTGTGTTTCTCCTCTTGGTCGCTTGTATTGGTTTGCTCATTCCTTACCTATTCGGCGAGCAAGCTTGGCGCTTTGATTATCCGCAGCTTGTCCAATCTGGAGAGGTGTTCTCATTCATCTCAACATCGGCTTATTTGGTTCGAATCTTTGTGCTGTTTTTTACTGCAGGTGCATTGGTGTTTAGTTTCATCATGTTATTGAGCACGCAACTAAAAAGCTCTTTTTCAGTTTTGATAATGACGGGGTTCATCGGAGTAGTCGGATTTTCAGTGACTTTGATGAACGAAGGTTTGCAAGGGTTCTGGAATCCGTTTCATTTATTGAACATCTCGACGGTCGTTTCTGAAACAGCGGCAGGTTCGTTTTGGATTCTTCCTGTCAGTGCGATTGTTTGGAGTTTACTCATTCTAACGGCGGCCTTCGCATTGCCTGAGGGTGAAAAAGGTTTGTTTGGCGCTTCGGACGTGAAGAAACCTTTTGATGATGGGAAGACCCGTCGCGTACAGGCGATAAGGAACAGTGCACTGTTTGAATGGAGAAAGCTGAAGCGGCAGGGATCTTTGAAGCAATCCATTATTATTTTAGGGTTATTTGCTATAATCGGTTATTTTTTGCTTGGCCAGATTTCGCAGAAGAAAGAAGCGGAGTATATTGCTGCGGTGGAGGAGAGTTTAGCGCAATATAGGGACATGATTATTCCTGATCACGAGAGGCAGTTAGACACACTCGATGAGAAAAAAGCCGAGGCTGAAAAATCGGGTGATGAAGAAATGGTCAAGTTTTATGGAGAAGTGGAATTGCAACGTATAGAAACAATGCTCGCCCATTATAAAGAGGTCCTCGCTCACTATGAAATAGGTAAAAGAGCGTATGAACAGAAAGACTGGCAAACGTATAACCAATTTCAACTATACCGAAATAGATATATGCTTGGAGAATTCCATAACGAGTATATGGGTATTAGTGGTGGACTTTCTGGTTTTGACAGCTACGTCAAGTTGGAAGCAAGCAAAGCGGAGAAAGAGTGGCTAATAAAGCATGAAATTCAACCTATTATTTCAGGGATGATGATATCAACGATTTATGACAGTGGAGATAAGGAATTAAAGAAAGAGCATGTTGAATGGAATCGAAAGGTCGATAACAACGGATTGTTTTCACTTTATCTCTACCTTGACAACTTTGTTTATTTCATTCCAATGCTGTTATTGCTGTTTGTCTTTGGCGCAGGATTTGCAGTTGAGAAAGGGAAGCGTCCTACAATCCAAACGCTACAGACACAGCCGGTTGAGATGCGTTCGGTTTTCTTTGGGAAAGTCACGACGGCAGTTTTGGTTGGGATTTCCGGTTTAGTTGGCATCTTTGCGTTTGTCCTACTCGTCGGCACGCTATTCAATCGATTCGGAGACTGGTATTATCCGATCTTCCATTACAACAGTAAAAAGGTAGTGGAGGCTGAAGGATACACAGGGATGAGGGCGTTTGAGGGCGGCTTTGATTTCATGCCGTTGGGTGAATATGTGCTGAGCGGAGTGGCGCTATCCGTTTGCATCTTTTTGTTCTTGATTGCCCTTGTGCATTTATTGGGGATGTTCATTCCACGGTCATTCGTTGTATTTAGCCTTGTGGGATTGATTTGCGGATTTGGCTATGTTCTTAGCGACAAGTTAGGAGATTACGCGCAGTTTTCCCCGTTCACGTATTTGGATATTGGGCGGATTGTTAATGGGGAAGTGGCGACGGTACTGAATAATCCGGGTGTGTCGGTGTTGAATGGGTGTTTGGTGCTTGTTGGTGCGGCAGTTTTATTGGTTGGTGTTGGGTATGGCGTTTTGCGTCTGAGGTCAAGGGTTGGAGTTAGAAAAGGGAAAGAGAGATTGGCGGCAACGATTTAAAGTGATTGACCTCTGTAAGAGTCGAAGTTTTACAACATGGAATTGGGAATACCGTCTATATCCGATAGTGACATTTCGTTTTCAGAGCTTTGTATTTTACCCCCTCCTTTTGTGAATGCTGTATAGCGAATCATTCAGAAGGAGGAGTAACCATGTTAAAATTACAAACGGCTCTGGAAGGGCAGATTGCAACGTTTGGCCTTGTAAGGGACTGTATCCATGGGCTTGGGTATCATATGGGCGGCAATTGGGACTACCATCAAGGGTATTTTGATCATATTTTGTGCCAGGAGGGCGGCGAGACGATTTATGTCAGGATTCCTTTCTCCGTAATTGATGGTGAACTTGACCATCGTGAGGCTGTCATTCGATTCCGTACACCTTATATTATTAAGCATGTTGTCCATGTTGGACTTGATCGTGATGAAACATCTATGTTAAATGTTGCCGGCTTCAACCAGTTTCAGCCGCCGATAGACAAAGACGGCCAAATTACGAATAAGGACAGATGGATGCATGCCGGAGAAGTCGCCGTGCAGGAATTGATCGATTGCATGCAAGAGCAGGATTTATTGAAAATCAGCTGAATGAAAATAAAAGTAATCCACCTTGGTGGTAGTGGCTGAGGTGGATTGTTTTTATCCTGGATTTTAAATCAAATATTCAAATAAATGAGTTTGCAAGTATGGTAGAATGAAGTTTAGTAAAATATTGGAAGGGAGTGGGAGTAATGATTCTATCAGTAAAAGACGTGTACAAATCATATGGCAAGGAGCAGGTGTTGAAGGGGATTACGTTTGAGATTGAGGAGCCGCAGATCATTGCGCTTGTTGGGCCCAATGGGTCGGGGAAATCGACGTTAATGAACATCATTACAAACTTGTTGCCTGCGGATAAAGGGGAAATTACGGTGCTTGGGAAGAACAACCGGGATCCGAATATCTTCCGGGAGATTTCATTTATGCAGGATAATACGGTGCTATACGAATATTTGACGGGGTATGATCATTTGCAATTCATCTGTGATGTGCAAGGATTGCCGAAAAAGCAGCTTTTAGAGACGGCGGACCGGATTGGAATCACGAGTTATTTGAATAAAAAGGTGAAAAACTATTCGCTTGGAATGAAGCAGCATCTGTTGCTTGCGATGGCTGTCGTGAATAAGCCGAAATTGATGATTTTGGATGAACCGCTCAATGGTCTTGACCCAACGAGCGCGATCCGTGTGCGTGAGTTGCTCCTTGCATTGCGCGATGAAGGGACGACGATCCTGTTGTCTTCGCATAACCTTGCGGAAATTGACCGGGTGACGTCATCGATTTTATTCCTGAAGAAGGGGAATTTGATAAAGGAGAATATGGCGGAGTTTGAGCAGGTGCGCTACCAGATTGCGGTTGACCAAACGGCGAAGGCCGAAAAGGCGCTTGTTGCTGCGGGTGTTCCTGTCGAGTTAGTCGACGGGCGCTTGCATATTTATCGTCGCGATGTAGCGTTAAGCAACGTATTGCAAGTGTTGGAACGGGAAAATATAGTCATCGACGATATCGAGAAGAAAGTGTTTGGATCGGAGGAACGTTACCGGAAAATCTTCACGGAGGCAAAGGCCGATGAGCTTGTTCAAGTTTGAGCTGAAGAAGATCCTGCGGCAAAAGAAGTTTGTTTGGCTGTTGGTTATGGTGCTGCTGACCGTCGGATGGTTTTTTTATCAAAACAAAATTGAACAGGATTTAATGTCGAAAGAGGCAGAGGAAAAGATTCGTCCTATCGCTCTAAAGGTTGATCAATTATACACGCAACTTTATCCTTTGAAACGGGAGGACCGACTGACGGAGGAGCAGGCGAAGCAATTCGATATCTTAAACAATACGGCGACGGTCATGTTTCAATGGAAGAGCGCCATTTACGGAGAACGTTGGGATGAAGTTCCGCTGGTCGAGAATCAATTCTTTTCTTTATTGGCAAATTACGAGGAAGTCGGAGGGGTCTTTACAACATTAGAGGGCGTGGAACGGGAAAAGGCCATTGAAAAGAATGCATATTTGGTAGAGCATCAACTGCCTTATGCCAATGAAACACATCCAATGTCCCCTGCCTTGCAAATGAGTGAGATAGCTCCAACTTTGCTGGGACCAGCCGGACTTTTACTGCTATTACTCCTTTTTGGAAACGCTTATACATCGGAGAAGGAGCAGCAGACTTTGTTGACGTTAAGGACGCAACCACTTCGCAGATGGAAGTTGTTGCTTGCGAAGTATGCGGGATTGCTAACCGTAACGTTTTTCTACTTAGTTTTCGTCGCGATTGGCGGATGGGTGATTCCGGTTGTTTTCGGAGACACATTCAATGACTTGTTGTATCCAAAGTTTCTGGAAATAGGTGATTCTTTCGCCATCATTCCTATATGGCAACATTTGTTGAATGTGACGATTCTATTTGTGGGAGCGGGGGCATTCCTTTTTGCCTTGTTGCTTTTAATCGGTACGCAATTAAGAAGCTCTTTTTCAACGATCATGCTGACAGGCTTCCTTACAATGATTGGCGTTGTACTGACGGAGGCACTGCCAATCATGCAGACATCTTGGAACCCTTTCCAGTTTTTCCGTGCAGACCGGTTTTTGACCGAAATGCCGACCGATTCGATATGGTTGTATGCAGTTTCGGCGTTTCTATGGAGCGTTTTATTGCTTACGACAACCATTTTCTTGCGTGAGGGCGAACGTGGTTTATTTAAATCGGCCGAGGAACTGAAGCCGTACCATAAAGGAAAGATGACACATCTCCGCTCCGTTTGGAATAATAGTCTGTTTGAATGGCGGAAGTCGAAGCGGAGGGGGCTTGTCGGGCAGTCTTTGATTGTCTTATTCATCGTTGCTATAGTCGGCTATTTCTATTTCGCGGAGCAAGCGAAGGAGAAGGAGACTGAGGCTCTCGAAAGGTTAGCGTCGATTGTAGAAGATGCGGAGAATGAGACGGGACTCATCGGTTACTTTATGGAGGCCATCGAAGAAATGGAGAAGCAGGTCGCAGAAGCAAATGCAAGAGGTGAAGACGGGGATTTCATATATGGACATAATATTGAACACTTCAATGAGTATATTAACGTTGCCCGTGAAGAAGCCGCGCTTGCCGAACTTGCATTGAAGGCTTATGGAAATCATGATTGGACCCCATTATACGATTATCAGCTGTTCAATGATCGTCGATATCTTGAAAGCTTGAAAGAGGTTAAAAAGCATAATTATGATCCACTCACCATTTTCGGCTATGAAACAGCGATTGCACAAAAAGAGTGGATGAAAGAGCATAATATCCGACCAGTCTTTGCCGGCACCTATATTCCGAGTATCCATGATCAATGGAAAGAGGAACATCGCAAGGAGAAGAAAGCGAATGAAATGCATAACCGGAAAGTGGACCATAGCGGATTGTTTTCACTGTTCATGTATTTCCGGGACTATCTGTACTTCATTCCGCTGATTTTATTCCTTATCCTTGTTGGCGCTGGATTTTCGGGCGAGCGTGGGAAGAGGCCGACATTGCAGTTGCTCGAGACATTGCCAATCATGAAGCGTTCCCTTTTCCTTGGAAAAGTGCTTTTCAGTTCTGCCATTGCGATAGGGAGTGCGATTATTGTTTTCCTGTTTGCCGTGCTCCTCGGAACGGTGTTCAACCGGTTCGGTGACTGGATGTATCCAGTGCTGCACTATCATAGCAGAAAGGAATTCCAATCGTTTGATTTTACAGGGCAGCGAGCATTCGAAGGTGGCTATCATTTCATGCCGCTTGGAGAGTATTTGTTAAAGGCTCTTTTGCTATATGTCTGCGTTGCATTATTCCTTCTTGTGTTGACGAATGTATTAGGGATATTTATCCGCCAGCCACTATTTGTGTATGCCCTTGCAGGATTGATTAGCGTAGCGGGTTATTTACTGAGCTGGAAATTGGACGATTTCGCTCAATACTCACCGTTCCTTTATCTAAACATACCAAAAATCGTCAATGGGGAGATTTTGACGTTGATGAATGATCCGTCAATTAATTTGTATATGGGGTGTGGGATGCTTCTTGGAGCAACGGTTTTCCTTTTAGTTGTGGCTTATGTTGGGTTGAGTTTTAGGAAGGGGTTTGTAAAGGGGAGGAATAGGGTTAGAGTGATGGTGTGAAGGCGTATTAACCAAGCATTTTTGGTTGCGGGGAGATAGGGTGCTTGCTGGGGTTAACTAAAATCTGCAAAAATCAATTGATTGTAGATGCTCAAAAGATGATGTATAATGTAATTAGGACTTTTATAAACTAAAAGAGATCGTCCAATGCGCTAACATTGAACGATCAAGTGTAATAGTCAGGTCCCTTTTAGGGGTCGGCGTTTTTTGGTAAAGTGACCCATCCGAGCCGTTCAACTCAAGGATGGGTTATTTTTTATGGTTATTAGACAATATCGCTACGATCAATGCTCCGAATGCTACTGTAAGCATTAATGCTTCGAATACTGACACAGGCACCACCCCCTTTCGCGGGAGTGAGCCGACCAATCCTTGAGTTCACCTATTCTATTACCCTTCAATTATACCATACGTATGTTTGTGTTATCCAATGTTTGTAATATTCTTTACAAAGTCACCGTTTCGGCTCATAATCCAGCATTTGAAACATTTCGTTCAATTCCTTCTCATTCAAGTCACGCCATTGTCCAATTGGCAAATTGCCGAGATGGATGTTCATGATGCGTGTGCGCTGGAGGCGTCTGACGTTGTAATCGAGTGCCGAGCACATGCGGCGGATTTGGCGGTTCAGGCCTTGTGTCAATGTTATATTGAATTTGCGCGGGCCAAGTTGTTTCACTTTGCACGGTTTCGTTACTGTATCAAGGATTTCGACGCCGGATTCCATTTTGTGAATGAATTCCTTTGTGATGGGGCGATCGACGGTGACGATGTATTCTTTTTCGTGGCCGTGTTCTTCGCGCAGGATTTCATTCACAATATCTCCGTCATTCGTTAGAAGCAACAAGCCATCAGAGTCTTTGTCGAGCCGCCCGATATGGAAGATGCGGAGCGGGTGGTTGACGAAATCGACGACATTTCCTTCGATATGGCGTTCAGTCGTACTCGTGATGCCGACAGGTTTATTGAGAACAATATAGACAAGTTGCTCTTCGGTTTTCACAGGTTTGCCGTCGACACGGACTTCATCCTCTTGTTCAACTCTGCTTCCGAGTTCAGCGGGTTGGCCGTTGATAGTAACACGTCCGTCTTCAATCCATTTATCTGCGCCGCGCCTCGAGACGATGCCGGCTTCGCTTAAAAATTTATTGATTCGCATTGGGTTCCCCTTTTTTCGAGTTTCTTTCCCACTATTGTACATCTTCGGCGATTGTTATACAAAATTGCGGGGCTGCATAAATTATCGAAAGGTTGACAATTGATTGAAAGAATAGTAAGGTTAGTACAACTTTTTTGTTCGGAGAGGGTAGAGGTGCCGGGAGCGGTGCCGCCCAGGAACAGATGAGCCGAGTTGAGAAGAGCATAGCTGAGAAATTGTTGAATAAGAGGAGTAGCATCGGAATCGCGATGTAGAGAGTCAGTGGGTGGTGGAAACTGATTCGCGGCCGGTGTGAATGGACTTATGAGAGCTATCCGGTGTTTTCCGGATGGACGTGTTTCCTACGTTACGGGAAGCGCTTTTTAGGCGCGCCGAGTGGAGGCTTTTTTGATATGGCCTCAAATAGAGGTGGCAACGCGGGTAATCCGTCCTCTGCAATTGGACTTTTCTGTCCTTTTGCAGAGGGCTTTTTTGTTTTTATGCGTAATTTCATGGATTTATGCGTGAGTGTTTTGGTATATGCGTGAATGCCACGGATTATGCGTAAGTAATTGAAGTTATGCGTGATTCAACGGATTTATGCGTGGAAACGATTAGGGATCCCGCGGGGAGTAGTTTGGATCTGTAGCGCTTTGTCGCGCTAAGTGCTTTTGACAAATAAGGGGTTTGACAAGGAGGTGCGATGAATAGGTGAAAGGTCACGAAATGACAATAAAACCTGGGAAATGATCGATATCTTCTGGGAAATAACCAATAAGTGCGGCCAAATAATCAATAACTTCCAGGAAATGAACGATTTCCGTCGGGAAATGATCGATAACGCACAACCAACAAAATAGAAGAGGAGAGCTGAGATGGAAAAGACGAGTTTGCGCATTACAGAGAGGAAAATCGAGGGGGATTCGCTGACACCGATCCTTATATTCAGGAGATTGCAAGGGTGGCAACGCTTTTTGCTGGAAAGTTCATCACAACATGAGCGGTCAGGGCGATATTCGTTCATCGGGGTGGATCCGGTGAAGGCGTACCGCGGGGGCAAAGGAAGTCTGGAGGAGTTTGTATATGCAACAGGAAAGTCGTACACGCACGAAGGGGATCTATATACGCTCCTAAAAAGGTTGATGCCGCGCATCGCGGAGCATGGAAAATACCCATTCATGGGCGGCGCAGTTGGATATGTCGGGTACGGGGCGGCGGGAGAAGCGGGTACGACTGAAACCGAAACACCTAACGTGTATTTCAATATTTACAACACGGTCATCATCTATGATCACCTACTCAAGGAGGTAACATTACTTCATACCGAAATCAATCCAGAGTATGCAAAGCCCAACTTGGATGACCTTGCAGAACAAATCACAAATGGCCCGGCCGAAGAGGAGAACGGCATCACCATTTCCGATTACCGGTGCGCCCTTTCGCAACAAGAATTTGAAGGCCGAGTGCTTCAAGCGCAGGAATTCATTGAAAAAGGCATTGTTGAACAAGTCGTCCTCTCCCGAAAACTCGAAGCGGATATCGATGGCGACCCATTCGCGTTATACCGAAAACTACGTAAGCGGAATCCTTCGCCCTATATGCACTACATGGAATTCGATGATCACAAAATCATCGGGGCCTCGCCGGAAAGTCTTGTTCGGGTGAAGGACAGGACTGTCGTGGCGAATCCGATTGCGGGAACACGCAGGCGGGGGCGCACTAATGAGGAAGACAACACATTGGAAACAGAACTCCGAAACGATCCGAAAGAGTTGTCGGAGCACGATATGTTGGTGGAACTCAGCCGTGAGGAGTTGGAACCGATTTGCAATCCGTCTTCTGTCCATGTTTCGAAATATATGGAGACCGTGCGTTATGAGCATGTTATGCATCTCGTCTCCGAAGTGGAGGGAAAGCTTGCACCTGAATTGCACGCGCTTGATGCACTAAAAGCAGTGTTGCCAGCTGGGACAGTTACGGGGTCACCAAAGAAACTTGCGATGGATATCATTTCGCAGTTAGAAGATGAGCCTCGGGGAATTTACGGAGGCGCAATTGGTTATATCGGCTTGAATGGGAATATCGATTTTGCCCTTACGATTCGGACGATGTTCGTGAAGGACGGGGTGGCTACTGTACAGGCGGGTGCTGGGATTGTGAAGGAATCTATTCCAGCCCTTGAATATAAGGAAACCGTGAATAAAGCCCGTTCTTTATTAGAGCTCTAACTATAAATGAAGAGAATAGAAGAGGAGAAATGAGCTATGAAGAATTACACGAGAATAGTGGAGAGAAAACAACATTTACAGTATGAGGAGATGGAGGAAGCAGCGAATCAGATGTTCGCCGAGAATGCGAAAGTTGAGGAGATTACGGAATTTCTTGTTGCACTATCCAATAAAGGAGAGACCACAAAAGAGGTGGCCGCGCTTGCTTCTGTCATGACAAAGCATGCAATTCCTTTGGATGTTCCGGAAGCCCGATACTTGGACAATTGTGGGACGGGGGGCGATGGATCGAACTCGTTCAATATTAGTACGACATCTGCTTTCGTATTGGCGGGTGCTGGGGTGAAGGTAGCGAAGCATGGGAATCGAAAAATCACAAGTCACGCAGGGAGCCAAGATGTGCTTGACGTGCTCGGCATCCATTCGAATTTCACCCCTGAGGATATGAGTCGGATGCTTGAGAAAGAAGGAATGGCGTTCATATTTGCGCCGATTGTCCATCCGAAGATGAAAAAGATTGGGGAAGCTCGAAGACAAATCGGGAAGCCGACAATCTTCAATCTTGTTGGCCCGCTTGCGAATCCTGTTCCACTTGAAACGCAGTTCACGGGCATCAACCGACCAGATTTCCTCATGGAGTATGCGTCCGTCCTCCGGATGCTTGGCCGAGATCGAGCGATTGTCGTCTCTGGGGCCGGAGGAATGGATGAGGCGTCACTTGCGGGACAGAACTCATTCGTGCTGATGGATAAAGGTGACTTGATTCCCTTCACATTGACTGCCGAAGATGTCGGCCTCTCTTATGCCCATCTTTCCGAGATCCGCGGGGGGACTGCCAAGGAGAATGCAGAGATGATTCGCGATATTCTTGAAGGAAAGCGCGGACCGAGGTTTGACACAGTCGTATTCAATGCGGGTATCGGGTTGTTTGCGAACGGCGTCGCGAACTCAATTAATGAAGGAATTGGCCTTGCGAAAGACAGTATTCTATCCGGAAATGCACTTCGGAAGCTTGAGGCAATCCTTGCATTCAGCGCCGACATTGAAAGAGTGGCGGTGGCAAAATGACGATTTTAGAAAGGATTCTTGAAGTGAAAAGGCTTGAAGTGAAACAATTATTAATGGAGGAACGAGACGTTTCATGTGGAACGTTGTCGAAAAGGCCATCGCTTTTTGAAACACTAAAACATTCAAACCTACTTGAAGTCATTTCGGAGATGAAACGTGCATCACCTTCGAAAGGCATGATTGCAGGTCAAGTGGATCCAGTCACGCAGGCGACCACCTACGAACGGGCAGGAGCAGCATGTATCTCAGTATTGACAGATAAGCAATTCTTCAAAGGCTCCTTCGATGACTTGGCAGCTGTATCTAAAGCAGTTCAAATCCCGCTCTTATGCAAGGACTTCATCATCCATGAAGTGCAGATTGACCGCGCAATGGAAGCGGGGGCGTCCGTCATTTTGCTAATTGTGGCGGCATTAGATGAAGGAACACTACAACGGCTTCATACGTATGCAACAGGTAATGGGCTTGAAGTGTTGGTAGAAGTGCATGATGCAAAAGAATTGAGCCAGGCACTTTCAATTGATGCAAAATTGATTGGCGTCAATAACCGCGATTTGCGGACGTTTGAAGTGGATCTCTCAAGGACCGAAGAGATTTCAAGGCTTTTTCCGTTCAATGAAGACCATGTGTTCATCAGCGAAAGCGGCATTATGAATGGAAAAGATGCAAAGCGTGTGGCGACTGTGGGGGCAAGTGCTGTTCTTGTCGGCGAGTCTTTGATGAGAAGTGCTTCCGTGGAAGATTCACTTCATTCGCTGCAAGTACCGAAAGGGGGTGTCCTTCAATGACCAAGGTGAAAATATGTGGCTTGATGGAACCGCCGCATGTCCAAGCGGCAGTCGAGGCGGGAGTAGACGCGGTCGGATTCGTATTTGCACCAAGCAGGCGCCGTGTCGCGATTGAGCAAGCAAAGGAATTGGCGCGCCTTGTGCCTGATCATGTGATAAAGATAGGAGTGTTTGTGAATGCGGAGCGGGAGGAGATGGAGCAGGCTTTCCTGGAGGTACCGCTCGATTACATCCAATATCATGGGGATGAGACGGTTGAGTTTATGGAATTTGTGGCACTTCCTTCCATTAAAGTATTATCGGTTCGTGATGTGGAGGATGTGAAAAGAGCGAAAGCGGTTCAAACCGAATATGTTTTATTCGATACCCCTGGGACAGAATTCCGTGGGGGTAGCGGCGAGGCGTTTGATTGGAGCTTATTGAATGGTGACTTGCCGAGGGATCGAATGATCTTGGCGGGTGGATTAAATGCGCAAAATGTAAAGGAAGCAATCCGGCAGGTGCGTCCATTTATGGTGGATGTGTCGAGCGGGGTGGAGATTGATCGGAGAAAAGATGAGGCGTTGATTCGCGAATTCATTCGTGCGGTGAAAGAGGAGGAGAGCGGAGATGGCAATTGAGATGAGAAAAGGTAGATATGGGAAGTTCGGTGGGCAATATGTACCGGAGACATTAATGACAGCGCTTATTGAGTTGGAGGAGGCGTATGAGGAGGCGAAGTCCGATCCTACATTCGCAGAGGAACTTGACTATTATTTGCGGGATTTTGTTGGTAGGGAAAACCCTCTCTATTTTGCGGAGCGTTTAAGTGCAAAAATTGGTGGTGCAAAGATTTTTTTGAAGCGTGAGGATTTGAATCATACAGGTGCGCATAAGATCAATAATTCAATCGGACAGGCATTGCTTGCGATGCGAATGGGCAAGAAGAAAATTGTTGCAGAGACAGGGGCGGGGCAGCATGGCGTGGCGACCGCGACGGCTTGCGCTCTATTTGGGCTTGAGTGCGTCGTGTTCATGGGCAAAGAAGATATCCGCAGGCAGGAGTTGAATGTGTTCCGGATGGAGTTATTAGGAGCGAATGTCGTGTCGGTCGACAAAGGTTCGGGGACGTTAAAGGACGCTGTCAATGAAGCGTTGAGGTATTGGGTCGCGAATGTGGAGGATACACATTATATATTAGGGTCTGCCCTCGGTCCGCATCCGTTTCCTATGATCGTAAGGGATTTCCAGCGGGTGATAGGCGTGGAGACACGGCGGCAGATCGTGGAGAAGGAGGGACGTTTGCCCGACGCGATAGTTGCGTGCATCGGGGGAGGTAGCAATGCAATCGGCATGTTCCATCCGTTTGTTAAGGATGAAGATGTCGCATTATTTGGCGTCGAAGCAGCAGGAAGTGGCATATCGACAGGGTTGCATGCGGCTGCGATTGCGGACGGTCGGGAAGGCGTGCTGCATGGTGCGTATATGTATGTGCTCCAAGATGATGACGGTTTTATTCAGGAGGCGCATTCGATATCCGCGGGGCTTGATTATCCAGCGGTCGGACCGGAGCATTGCCATTTGCATGATATTGGCAGGGTGAAGTATGAGGCTGTGACGGATGCGGAAGCGCTTGAAGGGCTGAAGCTTTTATCAAGGACGGAAGGGATCATCCCTGCGCTTGAGAGCGCGCATGCAATTTATTATGCTACGGAACTGGCAAAGGATATGGCGCAGGATGAAATTGTCGTCGTCTGTCTATCGGGCCGCGGCGACAAAGATATGCAGACTGTACGTGAAGTGCTTGGGGGTGGAGTAGAATGAAGACGGTTGAGAAGCGAATACGTGAATGCATGATAGAAGGGAAAAAAGCGTTCATCCCCTATATAATGGCGGGGGACGGGGGATTGGAGACGTTACAGGATAAGCTACTTTTCCTTGAGGAATGTGGAGCAACGGCAATTGAAATCGGTATTCCGTTTTCGGATCCTGTCGCGGATGGGGAAGTGATCCAACACGCGGGGGAGCGTGCGCTTTCGAACGGTGTAACGTTGCGGAAAGTGTTAGATAAGCTTGAGGATATTAAAGGTGAAGTGTCTGTTCCGCTGGTTATCATGACGTATCTGAATCCGATTTTGGCTATAGGCGTCACTTCATATATTGAAAAATGCCAGGAAATTGGCATTGGTGGGTTGATCATCCCAGATTTGCCACTGGAGGAAAATGGATTGTTGTATGACCAATTGCAAGGGACGGATATCGCCTTGATTCCCCTACTATCATTGACGAGTACGCATGAACGGATGGCGGACATTACAGCCAGTGCGGAAGGGTTCGTTTACGCAGTTACAGTGAACGGGATTACGGGTGTGCAAAATAGTTTCGGGGGTGAACTTGCTGAACATCTTAAGTGTGTGAAGGAAGTCAGCCCGGTGCCTGTCCTTGCCGGGTTCGGGATTTCGACACCGCAACAGGTAGAAGAGCTTGGAGCACAGGCTGATGGCGTCATTGTCGGCAGTGCGATTGTGGATGCATTTCATCGTAAAGATTTGGAATCGATTAGTAGATTAATAAAGGCGGGAGATAGAAAATTTAAAATTATTGCCACTTCATGAAACTTTTTCAACAATATGCACGTACTTATTACAAAGGGGATGTGCGGCATGCAGGTGGATATGATTAGACATGAAGTGGAAACCACATATGACAAAGTGAAATCCTTGGCCGGTTGGAGTGTAACCAAAAACGTAGTATTAACAATTACTTCGTATTATGTGACAGCTACCGAGGAATTCAATGCTGTCAATTTCAGTCGAGCCATGGCCTCCTTAAAAGAAAGGGCAGGCTGGTTTTCACCGTTGCGTGGACATTTATTGCCGATGATGGCAGCCTTTATGACACAATCTGCTAACTCCATGGATGAAGAAGCGGACCTTCTATTTGTCAAACAGCGTGCGTTGAAGCAAGCAGGCTTCCGTAACTCGATTCATTCCTATTTAGCCGCACTTCTCATGAGCGATGATCCTAAAATGTTTGAAGAAGAGGCGGAGCGGGCAAAGAAGCTGTATGATGCAATGAAAAAACAACATTTCTTTCTGACCTCTGAGGATGATTATGCATATTCCATGCTTCTTGGAAAAAAGGGAGAAGATCCCGAGCTCCATGCACGAGCGATGCGCGTCTATTACGATGCACTGCGTAAAGAAGGTTTCCGGGCTGGTAATGAACTTCAATGGCTATCCCAAGTGATGACGTATACCGATATAACCTTTCACTCACGTCTTGTCAAAAGAGCGGCAGAAGTATTTAAAATGCTTGGGGATGACTTGAAAGTAAAGCCTATCCATTACCCAATGATTGGATTCCTTACTGTTTTTGATGTAGGGGATCAAAAAATAAGTGAAGTTATTTCCATAACAAATGAGTTAGAGAGGTCGAAGCAGTTCAAATGGAATAGGGAAATGGCCTTATCACTTGCATGCGGCATTATGTTGCATCATTTGACGGAATCCGCAAATCAAGTCGGCGTTAGTATGGCAACGTCTTTTGAGATGGTTTTACAAGCGCAACAGGCAGTAATGGCGGTAACCGTAGCCTCGGTAGCCATTTCCTCAGCTACAAGTTCCTCGGATGTATGAATTGGATGAATATGTAAACAAACAGGAGAAAAAGCCGTTAGTTGAATCCGACGGCTTTTTTCTCCTGTTTTTTAAAATTTATTTTTCAGGAAATTTATTTCAGGAAAACGCTTACAAATCAATGTTTGTAATGATTTTGTCATATTAGAAGTAATGCAAGATTATGATATTCTAAAAAAACAGTATTGTCAGGACTTCCGATGTGTAGTATATTGAGTTCAATAACTTTTCGCAAAATAAGAAAATTGGTTATTTGAAGAAGTGTCAGTGAGTAAGGGGGAAAGTCAGAGATGAAAAAACCGGTCTTAGAAATCAAAGATCTACGGACATCATTCAATATTAAAGGTGACTACTACGCAGCTGTGGATGGTGTCACGTTAACAGTCCATGAGAATGAGGTTGTGGCAATCGTTGGAGAATCAGGCTGTGGAAAAAGTGCTTTGGCGCTTTCAATCATGGGATTGCATGACCACAAGAACACGAAGCTTGATGGTCAAGTGAATTTTGGTGATGAAAATCTTTTAACAGTTTCCCGCTCCCGTTTGAATAAAGTGAGGGGGAAAGACATAGGGATGATCTTCCAAGACCCGATGACTGCCCTTAACCCACTCGCGACCATCGGGCGACAAATCGAAGAACCGATGGATTACCATATGAAGTTATCCGCATCGGACAAGAAAAAACGTACATTGGAACTTCTTCGTCGGGTAGGAATTAAAAACGAACAACGCGTGTACGAGCAATATCCGCATGAGTTATCGGGTGGGATGAGACAACGTGTCGTCATAGCAATCGCACTTGCATGCGATCCACTTCTTCTCCTTGCGGATGAGCCTACAACTGCCTTGGACGTAACGATTCAAGCACAGATTTTGGACTTGATGAAAGAATTGCAAAATCAAATGAAGACGGGAATCATCCTCATCACCCATGACCTTGGCGTTGTTGCCGAGATGGCAGACCGCGTCGTAGTCATGTATGCGGGTGAAGTTGTAGAAGTTGCTGAGGTTAAGGAGTTATTTGAGAATCCATTGCATCCATATACGAGATCGCTATTGAATTCAATTCCTTCCAATATGCAAGCAAAACAAAAGTTACATGTCATTGAAGGAATCGTTCCTTCCATTCAGAACCTTGACCGTGAAGGCTGTCGTTTTGCGCCACGTGTCGATTGGATACCTGAAGAGGATCATGAAAAGAACCCGGAAATGCATGAAGCGGCACCGAACCACTTTGTCCGTTGCACATGCTACAAAACGTTCTATTTCCCGGAGGACAGAGTAGGAGAGAATGAATATGTCGCTACTAACAGTTAATGATTTAAAAGTTCACTATCCAATTAGAGGCGGTTTTTTCCGTAGAGTCGTAGACCACGTCAGAGCAGTTGATGGTATTAGCTTCGAATTGCAGCCAGGAGAAACATATGGCCTTGTCGGAGAATCCGGCTGTGGGAAAACGACTTCAGGTAGAGCAATCATCGGCTTGAATAAATCAACAGGCGGGGAAATGCTGTTTGAAGGCAAGGACTTAGCCAAAATGGGTAGAGCTGAACGATATAAACATACGAAAGACATCCAAATGATTTTCCAGGATCCATATTCGTCCTTGAATGGACGTAAAAACGTATTGAATATCATTGCTGAACCTCTTCGTAACTTTGAAAGACTCTCACCAAAAGAAGAGCTTTTAAGAGTACAAGAGTTGGTTGCGCGAGTCGGATTAAGCCCTGAGTCAATCTACAAGTACCCTCACCAATTCTCGGGTGGGCAGCGGCAACGTATCGGAATTGCCCGTGCACTTGCTTTGAATCCTAAATTGATTATCGCAGATGAACCTGTTTCGGCGTTAGACGTATCCGTACAGGCGCAAGTATTGAACTTCATGCAGGAAATTCAAGAAGAGTTCAATCTGACGTATCTTTTCATCTCGCATGACCTTGGAATCATACAACATATGTGTGATCGTATCGGTATCATGTACCGCGGACGTTTCGTTGAAGAAGGAACAGCTGATGAGATTTACAATAACCCGCAACACGTTTATACAAAACGTTTAATTGCCGCTATTCCGGAGATGAATCCAGAAAAACGTTTTGAGAAGATGCATCTTCGCCAGGCAATTAATGAAGAATACCAAACTGGCTACAATAACTATTTTGACAATGATGGACGGATGTTCGATTTGAAGAAGATTTCAGACTCGCACTCCGTTGCCATGCAGTAAGGGAGGATGATGTAAATGTTAAAATTCATTTTACGTAGAACATTGATCATGATTCCGCAGCTCATCCTCCTAAGCCTCGTCATCTTCATGCTTGCGAAAGCGATGCCGGGTGATGCGGTAACGGGGGCGTTCATGGGGAATCCTGACGCTACACCTGAACAGATTGAAAAAATCCGTGAAAAGTTTGGCTTGAATGATCCATGGTATGTCCAGTACGGACGATGGATCGGAAAAGCGGTAAAAGGGGATTTCGGTCAGTCGTACACCCACCAACAGCCTGTTACGACTCTGATAGCGGGCCGGGTTGAAAATACTGTGCTACTTTCTTTATTCACCGCAATAATGATCTATTTAGTTGCCATACCGCTTGGTATTATAGCCGGGCGTTGGACTGATTCATGGGCAGATAAAATGATTGTCACTTATAACTATGTCGCATTTGCAACACCGCTATTCGTTTTTGCCTTATTAATGCTGTTCATATTCGCCTTCGTATTGGGGTGGTTCCCATATGGCGGTAGTGTTGATATACGAGCAGAATCGGGAACTTGGGATTATGTCGTGAGCAGGGCGAAGCACTTATTCCTACCAGTCATGTCCGCGGCATTAATTGGTACAGTCGGTACGATTCAATATTTGCGGAACGACATTATCGACCAAAAAAATAAAGATTATGTAAAAACAGCACGTTCCAAAGGGGTGCCGGAAGGAAGAGTGTACACTCGTCATATTCTGCGGAATTCACTTTTACCAATCGCTGCTTTCCTTGGGTATGAAATTACAGGTTTGATTAGTGGCTCGGTCTTCATCGAAACCATCTTCAGTTATCAGGGACTCGGACAACTTTTCATTCAATCAATTGGCTTACGTGACTTTACCGTTGTTACAGCGCTTGTTCTCATATCTGGAACAGCTGTTGTAGTCGGAACAATGCTGTCGGACATCATCCTGAGTATTGTCGATCCACGTATCCGAATTGAATAATGGAAAAGGAAGAAGAGGAGGGGAATACCGATGAAAGATACAGTCACAATAAATGAAAAAGACCTGATTGCAAGAGAGAAGTTGAATAATCCATCGTTTGCAAAGACGATTTGGAGAGAAATAATACATGATAAGATGGCCATAATCTCATTGATTCTGCTTATTATCGTCTTGGCAACTGCATACTTATCACCGCTTTTTATAGACCAGGTGGCATTGAAGCGTGTGAACTTCTTGAATACTTGGAAGGCGCCTTCTGCTGCTAACTGGCTTGGTACTGACGACGGTGGTCGTGACGTATTCGGTCAGCTAATGATCGGAGCGCGTAACTCATTTACAATCGGTATTGCCGTAACGGTGATTGCAGGAGTTGTCGGCCTTTCATACGGATTGATCTCTGGATTTTACGGAGGCCACGTAGATAATGTCATGATGCGTTTTCTTGAATTCATGATGGTATTACCAACTACGATGTTCATTATCGTACTTGTAACTATCATTCCAAACTATAATGTTGTCTCATTCATTCTAATCCTGAGTATTTTCGGATGGCTCGGAAAGGCAAGGCTTATCCGTTCCCGAGCATTGCAAGAAAGGGAGCTTGACTATATCAATGCTTCCAAGACGTTAGGAACGCCAAGTTGGAAGATCATGTTTTTTGAAATGTTCCCTAACTTAAGTTCCCTCGTCATCGTTAATATGACACTTACTCTTGCAGGAAATATCGGGATTGAGACAGGGCTTACTTTCTTAGGTTACGGTTTGCCTGCTGGAACTCCTTCACTTGGAACGCTCGTTGCGTTCGCAAGGAATCCTGATATCGTGCAAAATAAGTGGTGGGTATGGTTACCTGCAGCATTACTAATTTTAGTAATGATGCTGTGTATAAATTACGTCGGGCAAGCGGTTAAACGCGCGTCAGACGCAAGGCAGAGATTAGCCTAAAAAATAAGGGGAGGGAATACAATGGCAAAGAAGCAATTTATGCTACTTGCAAGTCTATTGCTTGTTCTCAGCGTGTTTTTAGCTGCATGTACAGGCAAGGACAATGATGCTGGTGAAACTAAAACACCAGACAAAGAAAAACCGAAAGAAGAAGAAAAAGCAGGCGAAGAAGAAGAGGAAGTTGTAGATCCAAACGCTGGACTTGATTTCCCACTTACTGTCACTAACACAGGAACGCCTATCGATGGCGGAGAGTTGAACTATGCATTAGTTTCTGACACTCCATTCGAAGGTACTCTAAGCCCAGTGTTCTATTCAGGTTCACCTGATAGCACTGTAATGAGCTTCTTCAATGAAAGCTTGTTCGCTATCGACGGTGACTTCTTAATCACTAACGACGGTGCTGCAACATATGAAATCTCTGAAGACTACAAAACTATCACAATCACAATCCGTGATGGCGTAAAATGGCATGACGGTGAGCCTGTTAAAGCAAGTGACCTTCTTTACTCTTACCAACTACTTGGTCACCCAGACTACACAGGAACTCGTTACACATTCATGATCTCTAACGTTGACGGTATGCCTGCATACCATAACGGCGAAACAACTGAAATTTCTGGTATCACAGTTTCTGATGATGACAGAACAATCTCAATTACTTACACAGAAGCGACTCCATCACTTTTGTCAGGTATTTGGGGTAGCGCAACACCAAGACACCATGTCGGAGATGTTATGACAGGTGAAGTTACAATTGAAGAACTTGCAGCATCTGAAAAGATCCGTACAAGCCCTATCGGCTTCGGAGCTTACAAAGTTAAGAAAATTGTTCCAGGTGAATCTGTACTTTACGAGCGCAACGATGACTACTGGAGAGGTAAGCCGGCTCTAGATTCAATCGTATTGAAAGTAGTAAGCTCTGCTTCTATTCTTGAAGCACTTAAGAAAGGCGATGTAGATATCGCATCAATTCCAGTTGACCAATACTTGAATGCTAAAGAAGTCGATAATATCGAGTTGTTAGCAGAAGTTGACCTTGCATACACTTACATCGGTTTCAAACTTGGTAAGTGGGATGCAGATAAGAAAGAAAGCGTAACAGATCCAAATGCTAAAATGGGTAACAAACTTGTACGTCAAGCAATGTGGTGGGCATTGGATAACGAAACAATCGGTAAAGAACTTTACCACGGTCTTCGTTTCCCTGGTACAACTCTAATTGTTCCTGTATTTGCTTCATTCCATGACGCAAGCATCCCAACACCATCTTACGACCCTGAAAAGGCGAAAGCACTTCTTGACGAAGCTGGATACGTTGACGTTGACGGAGACGGATTCCGTGAAAACGATAAGGGCGAGAAATTCGAACTTAATTTCGCTTCCATGTCAGGTGGAGAAACTGCTGAGCCGATTGCACAGTTCTACATTCAAAACTGGGCTGACGTAGGTATTAAAGTACAACTTCTTGAAGGTCGTCTACATGAGTTCAACTCATTCTACGATCGCGTAGAAGCTGACGATCCAGATATCGACATCTACCAAGGTGCTTGGGGTGTAGGTTCTGACCCGAACCCATCCGGTCTATACGGCAGAACTGCTGCATTTAACTATACTCGTTTCACAAGCGAGAAGAACGACGAGCTTCTTGCAGCTATCTCTGGCGAAAAATCTTTGGATACAGACTACCGTGCTGGTAAGTTCAAAGAATGGCAAGAGCTAATGGTTGATGAAGTTCCAGTTGCACCAACAGTATTCCGTTACTACCTAATGGCTGTTAACAAACGTGTTACAAACTACTCTATCGAAACTGGCACAGATCTACGTCTGTGGAAGTGGGGCGTAACTGAATAATAAGTGACTACAAGGTTTTCCTTGTAATCTACAATCACCGCCATCCGGCTAATCGGATGGCGGTTTTTGTGCGTTTTTCATTTTATACCCGTTCATTTTATTCCCAAACTATATTGTAATATTCACAAGTATTTGATAGTATTGAAGTCATCGATTAATCAGTTAATACATTTTTTAACTAATAGAAATGGGGGAGAAGTTTTGAGAGTTTACGTTTCCGTAGACATGGAAGGAATTACAGGCTTGCCGGATTATACGTTTGTTGATTCATCTATGCATAATTACGACAGGGCAAGGCGTATTATGACAGAGGAAGCAAACGCAATCATCCGTGCGGCAATTGACCAGGGGGCAGAACAAGTCCTTGTCAACGACAGCCATTCAAAGATGAACAATCTTCTTGTGGAAGAATTGCACCCCGATGCAGATTTGATAACCGGCGATTTGAAAGCGTTTTCGATGGTTCAGGCCTTGGACGAGACTTTCGATGGTGCGATTTTCACTGGATATCATGCGAGGGCTGGGCAACCGGGTGTCATGAGCCACTCAATGACTTTCGGTGTTAGAACGATGTTCATCAATGACGTGGAGATTGGAGAGCTTGGATTAAACGCATATGTAGCGGGACATTACGGTGTGCCTGTCATTATGGTAGCGGGCGACGATTGTGCATGCCGCGAAGCTGAAGCATTGATACCCGGTATAGTAACTGCGGCAGTAAAACAATCTATTTCACGCTCTGCTGTAAAGACCCTCCACCCTAAAAAAGCCCAAGCGTTGTTGGAAGAAAAGACGGCGGAAGCGATTGCGAAGCGTACTACGATCAAACCCTTAAGCCCTCCTGAACAACCAATATTACGGATTGAATTCACGAACTATGGACAGGCGGAGTGGGCGGCGTTAATGCCAGGTTGTGAAATTGAACCGGGTACGACAATTGTGAAGTTTGAAGCGAAAGACATTTTAGAAGCGTATCGTGCGATGCTCGTAATGGTCGAATTGGCAATGCAAACAAAGTTCTGTTAGGGGGAATGCCGCATGGCGATTTACATAGTAAAGAGATTCTTCATGATGATTGCGACAATCCTCATTATTGCAACGCTAACATTTTTCTTGATGCATTCGATACCAGGTTCTCCGTTCGACGAAGAGAGGACATCAAATCCTACAATCCAGGCAAATCTCGAGAAATTCTATAAGTTGGACCAACCGACACATGTGCAATACTTTGAGTACTTGAAGTCAATTGCCACGTTCGACTTTGGGCCTTCTATTAAGAAGCCAAATGAGACGGTGAACACATTACTTGCGAGGGGTTTCCCGATTTCATTCGAACTAGGAATGATAACAATCCTTGTTGCGGTCATTTCGGGAATTACGTTAGGCACACTGGCTGCCCTGCGCCATAACGGCATCATTGATTATTCTGCGATGGCATTTGCAGTCATTGGGATATCTGTTCCGAACTTCGTATTGGCGACTGTTTTAATCCAGCAATTCGCCGTCACTTGGAATCTGCTTCCTCCAGCCACTTGGAGTAGCAGGATGCACATGATTTTACCGACATTGGCACTTGCCACAGGCCCAACCGCAATCATTGCACGTTTAACCCGATCGAGCATGTTAGAGGTGCTAACCCAGGATTATATGAAGATGGCAAGAGCGAAAGGATTATCGCCTGCCCGCATTGTATTGCGACATGCACTGCGAAATGCATTAATGCCGGTCGTCACCATAATGGGTACAATGCTCGCGGGTATATTAACAGGTACATTTGTCATTGAAAAGATTTTTGCAATCCCAGGGATGGGGAAATACTTTGTAGAAAGCATTAATAATCGGGATTATCCAGTTATTATGGGGTCAACTGTATTCTATAGCGCGTTTCTTGTATTCATGTTGTTTTTAGTAGATATCGTCTATGGATTCATTGATCCGCGCATTAAACTTCACCGAAAGGAAGGTGATGCGTAATGGTAACACGTCAACAAAACGTGCAAGCCCCGGACGAGTGGTTCAAACCAAAAGGACGGGACGTTGAAAAGGCTGAATCTGTCGTTCGCCCCTCGCTCTCCTATTGGAAAGATGCATGGCGGAGATTACGGAAAAATAAATTGGCAATGGGCGGTCTTGTATTCTTATTCATTCTAACGATGTTTGCTATCTTTGCTCCTATTCTATCACCACATAATATAGAAACGACACAGTACGCTAATCAGAATCAGCCGCCCTCCTCAACACATTGGTTCGGAACGGATGATAAGGGATGGGATGTATTTACCCGAACTTGGCATGGAGCCCGGGTATCATTATTCGTCGGTGTCGCAGCGGCATTGATCGACTTCTTCATCGGTATTATTTACGGCGGAATCAGCGGCTATAAGGGTGGAAAGACGGATACGATCATGATGCGTATCATTGAAATCCTTTATGGGTTGCCGCATTTATTAGTCGTAATTCTTTTAATGGTCATCATGGGTCCGAGTTTAACAACAATCATTGTTGCGCTGACAATAACCGGATGGGTCGGAATGGCCCGAATTGTTAGGGGACAAGTACTTCAGATTAAGAACTATGAATTTGTCACTGCATCCAAATCATTTGGCGCGAGGACACCAAGGATTATCCGAAAGAACTTACTTCCAAATACAATGGGTCCGATCATCGTTCAAATGACACTGACTGTACCAAGTGCAATTTTTGCGGAAGCGTTCTTAAGTTTCATCGGACTTGGAATCCAAGCACCTGTAGCAAGTTGGGGGGTAATGGCGAACGATGCATTGCCTGTTATTCTATCAGGTCATTGGTGGAGATTATTTTTCCCGGCACTTTTCATTTCACTGACAATGTTTGCATTTAACGTCCTCGGAGACGGTATGCAAGATGCACTCGATCCGAAACTGAGGGGGTGAAGAGATTGAATGAAAATGAAAATACGTTGAATGAAGGCGGGGCAGCAGTCTTATCAAAGCCCGATGAATTGGGGAAACGCAAAAAGGTGTTTTCCGAGGTAATGCTGTCCGTGCGTGATTTGTATGTGTCTTTCAGGACGTTCGGGGGAGAGGTTCAAGCATTACGTGGCGTTTCATTCGATCTATATAAAGGAGAAACACTGGCAATTGTCGGGGAGTCTGGTTGTGGAAAAAGTGTAACGGCGAACACGATAATGGGGTTGATCCCTGAACCTGCAGGGCGGATCAAAAATGGAAGTGTTCTTTTTAAGGGGAAGGATTTAACAAAGTTGGACAAATCCAAAATGCGGAAAGTACAGGGTGTCGATATTTCAATGATCTTCCAGGACCCGATGACTGCATTGAACCCGACACTCAAAATTGGTGAACAGCTTACGGAAGGGTTGAGAACCCACCAAAAAGTAAGTAAATCCGAGGCGCGTAAAAGGGCCATGGAACTGCTTGAGGTGGTCGGTATTCCGAATCCTGAGGAAAGGATGAAACAATATCCGCACCAATTTTCGGGAGGGATGCGGCAAAGAATTGTAATTGCAATTGCGTTAATATGCGAACCTGAGCTGTTGATCGCGGATGAGCCTACAACCGCATTGGATGTGACAATCCAGGCACAAATTCTTGAGTTGTTTGAGGAAATTCAAGAGCGGACGGGCGTTTCCATCATTCTTATCACACATGACTTAGGTGTTGTTGCAAAGATAGCAGACCGTATTGCGGTTATGTATGCAGGTAAAGTCATTGAAATCGGTACGAAGCGTGAGGTGTTCTATTCGCCGCAGCACCCCTATACGAAGGGATTGCTCGCTTCCGTTCCAAGGCTTGACTTGAAGGAAGAGGAACTTCAACCGATTGAAGGGACACCGCCGGATTTATTTGCTCCTCCAATCGGATGTCCATTCACCGCAAGATGCCCGTTTGCGATGGAAGTCTGCGATCGTATCTATCCAGGGACGACAGACTTATCTGAAACGCATGCAGTAGATTGCTGGTTGCAGGATGAAAGGGCGAAGAGACTGTTCGATAAATAAGGTGCTATGCACAAAAGTGCTTATCTATTCATATACAAACAAAGGGGGTTATTGATTTGAAAAAGTGGTTGACGTTTTTGATGGTGGTTATACTATCTCTTGTTCTTGCGGCGTGTACAGCGAATAAGGACGCAGGGAAGGAGCCTGGTAAGACGACTGAACCGACTACTAATGAAGGGAAAGAGGAAGGAAAGTCTGAAGAGGTTGCTGCTGCTGAGAAGATCCTTCTCATGAACAATGGCGATGAGCCAACGTCATTTGATCCGTCGATCGGTTTCAATGCGGTGTCTTGGAGTGCACTTAACAACATTATGGAAGGTTTGACGCGCCTTGACAAGGATCATCGGGCGGTGGAAGCGACAGCTGAAAAAATCGATATCTCTGGTGACGGTTTAACGTACACATTTACAATTCGTAGCAATGCGAAATGGTCTAATGGAGATCCGGTAACAGCTGGGGATTTTGTATTTGCGTGGAAACATATGCTGAATCCTGAAACAGCCTCACCGGCTGCGTTCCTTGCGTATTTCATCGAAGGGGCGGAAGCTTATAATAACGGAGAAGGTTCTGCTGATGACATCGCAATTGAGGCAAAGGATGAAAAGACATTCGTTGTCAAATTGACATCACCGAACGAAGCGTTTTTGAATATCATTACAAACCCAAGCTTCTTCCCAATCAATGAAAAAGTTGCATCTGCCAATCCTAAATGGCATACAGAAGCATCAACTTTCGTAGGAAACGGACCATTCAAATTGGCGTCATGGGATCATGATGTGAGCTTTGAATTTGAAAAGAACGAACATTACTGGGATGCAGGCGTAGTTAAACTGGATAAAGTTCACTGGGCAATGGTGAATGATACGACGACTGCTTACCAAATGTATCAAGCCAATGAGCTGGATGTAACTAGCGTTCCGTCCGAAATTGCCGACCAATTGAAAGATAGCAACGAGCTGCGCATCGATGACCAAGCGGGCTTATACTTCTACCGTTTCAATACTTCAATGGAGCCATTTACGAATAAAAAGATCCGTCAAGCATTTGCATTTGCGGTTGACCAAGAAGAAATCGTCACTTATGTAACGAAAAATGGAGAGAAACCAGCACATGGCTTTGTTACTTTTGGATTCATCGGTCCGGATGGCAAGGAATTCCGTGATACGGTAGGCGATCTTGTAGCTTTTAATCCAGATAAGGCAAAACAGCTTTTGGAAGAAGGGATGAAAGAGGAAGGATACACAGAACTTCCGAAAGTTACAATTACGTATTCTACAAGTGAATCCCACCAAAAAATTGCAATTGCTCTTCAATCTAAATTCAAGGAAATTTTAGGTGTTGATGCAGAATTGCAAAATGTTGAAGGCAGAGTTTTTCTATCTGAGCAAAAAGAATTCAAATACCAAATGTCTCGTTCCTCTTTCCTGCATGACTATGCAGACCCTGTGAACGCACTTGAAAGTTTCATCACCGGCTCTTCCATGAACCGTACTACATGGTCGAATGCGGAATATGATAAGCTAATTGCGGACATTAAAAATGAAACAGATGAAAACAAGCGCTGGGAATTGTTACAACAGGCGGATAAGCTTCTTATGGAAGAAATGCCTGTATTCCCACTTTACTTCTATAACTCGACATCACTTGAAAAATTAGGAGTTTCCGGAATCTTGCGCCACCCTGTAGGTTATTTAGACTTGAAATACGCAGATAAGAACTAATTCAACGTCGCGGTGTCCATCATGGCGCCGCGATTTTTTAAAATGGCTCGGAAAGGAAGATGTGGAAAATGAGAATACGACCTAAACGGCTTCAACCTGGGGATACAATCGGAATTATTGCACCTTCCAGTCCGCCAAATCAAGAAAGCCTTGAGCGATCGCTAACATTTTTAGAGCAGTTAGGATTGAAATGGAAGTTTGGAAAACACATCAATAATACGTACGGCTACCTTGCAGGAACCGATGATGAACGCCTGCAAGACATGGAAGACATGTTCGCTGATCCATCCATTAATGGCATCATCTGCGCGGGAGGCGGATATGGATCCGCACGGTTTACAGACCGGTTGGATCTCCAATTGATACGGGAAAATCCAAAGATATTCTGGGGATTCAGTGACATCACATTCTTGCACACTGCAATGGGTTTGTACTCAAATCTCGTCACATTCCATGGCCCGATGCTTGCGTCTTGTGTTGGAAAAGACACCTTCCATGAACTATCCGCAAAAATGTTCATGCAACTGTTCGAACCGATGGAACTTCATTATACCGAAGACATTTCTCCTCTCGGGACAGTAAGCGGAGACGTTGCGCAAGGGGAAATTGTTGGTGGCAATCTTTCGTTGCTTGCCGACACAATGGGAACAAAATTCGAGGTCGAAACGAAAGGGAAATTGCTTTTCATTGAGGATGTTGGGGAGGAACCGTATCGGGTAGATGGAATGTTGAACCAGCTTCGCATGGCAGGAAAGTTCTCTGATGCTGCTGGAATCATAATAGGAGATTTTTCTGAGATTGAATTAAAGAAAACGAAGAATTCATTGACGATGGACGAAGTTTTTGACCATTACTTTGGGGATATCGGAAAACCAGCCGTCAAAGGATTTAAAATCGGCCATTGTGAGCCACATTTTGCAATTCCGTTAGGCGTTGAAGCAAAGCTTGACGGGAATAAGAAAACACTCACAATCCTGCCGGGGGTAGAATAAGTCAAAACGTTAAGAGGAGTCACTGAAAAGGGGGAAACGCAATGACAGAGCTTACCGTGAATATGTTCGCATGTGCAGTACCGGTCGCGACGGTTTGGACATCACCGGAGTCCGCTCGTGAAATGGACACGGAAGGTGTTGCCAATCCGCTTCAGCTAAATAAATGGTTGGAAAAGCTTGCATACGAAGAGCGACTTGATCTTTGCAATAGCAACCGTGTACAGACACAAGTTTTGTATGGCGAGCCGGTCATCGTGGAGAAAATCGTTGGTGATTGGGCAAAAGTAATTGCAGTTTGGCAACCGTCGAAGAAAGACGAAAGAGGATATCCGGGCTGGGTACCTTTGGCACAATTGAAAAAGGCGTCTCCACTTGAGCAAGCGGGAGGCTTTATACGGGTGGACGTTGGCAAAGCGCAGTTATGGAAGATAGATGGTAGGCCGTTTATGATTGTGCCATTTAATACGATTCTTCCTTTGATCGATGAAAGCGAAGATCATTTCCATGTAATGACGCCAGATGGAGAGGCATTGGTTTTGAAAGCTGATAGTGTAAGGGCGCCTTCCGTTCATCAATTTAAAAAACGTCCGCCAGCATCCGCAGTTGATGAAGGGCTTTCCTTTTTAGATCTCCCTTATTTCTGGGGAGGCATGTCATCGTACGGTTTTGATTGTTCGGGATTCACGTACAATATGCTGAAAGCTTGTGGGTATTTTATTCCCAGAGATGCGAGCGATCAGGCGAAAATCGGTAAAGAAGTGCCAATGGATGACCCTTCTTTCTGGGAAAAGGGTGATTTAGTATTCTTCGCGAATGATGAAGGGAAAGGCAATGTTCGGCACGTCGGGTTTTACTATGGTAATGGCTTACTTCTTCACTCGCCTTCAACAGGGCAATCGATTGAATTGTTGAAACTACCAGGCTCAAAGCTTGAACGAGATATTTGCGCTGTCCGAAGATTTGGGGCGGATAGGAGGCAAACTGAATGACCAAAAAAGTGATTCTGTCTGTCAAGAATTTGAAGCGCTATTTCGATGTTGGAAGAGGCCAAAAATTAAAGGCGGTCGATGGCATCAGCTTTGACATTTTAAGAGGGGAAACATTTGGCCTTGTTGGGGAGTCGGGATGTGGAAAATCGACGGCGGGTAGAACGATTTTGGGCCTTTACAATAAAACGGACGGAGAAGTTTTATACGAGGGACAAAGCATCCATGATATGACGGACGACGAACGGCATCGATTCTTGAAGAAAATGCAAATGATCTTCCAAGATCCGTATGCTTCCTTGAACCCGCGCTCCACTGTTTATGAAATTATTGCTGAGCCGATGCAAATCCATAAAATGTACAAGACTCAAGAAGAAATGCGTGCACGGGTACATGAATTACTTGAAGATGTTGGATTGAACAGGGATCATGCCAATCGTTATCCACATGAGTTTTCCGGAGGGCAGCGGCAACGGATCGGCATCGCCCGTTCGCTCGCACTCGACCCTGATTTCATCATTGCGGATGAGCCGATTTCCGCATTGGATGTTTCTGTACAAGCCCAAGTCGTTAAGTTGCTGCAGCGATTGCAAAAGGAAAAAGGGCTGACGTATTTATTCATCGCACATGATCTGTCGATGGTCAAATACATATCGGACCGTATCGGCGTCATGTATTTGGGGCATATGGTGGAACTTACGTCGAGCAAGCAGCTCTACGACAAACCGTTGCACCCATATACGGAAGCATTGCTGTCGGCCATTCCAATTCCTGACCCGGACATTGAGGAGTCTCGTGAACGAATACTGCTGAAAGGTGAGCTTCCGAGTCCGATCAATCCACCGTCGGGCTGCGTGTTCCGTACACGCTGTCCATATGCGATGGAGGTTTGTGGTGAATTGAAGCCGAAGTGGCTTGAAAAGGAAAAAGGGCATTTTGTTGCCTGTCATTTGCATGATAAAGAAGTAATGAAACGTTCCGATGCGGTAAGGGAAGCTGTTGGGTCGTCCTGAAATTTCAGGACGGCTTTTTTTTGTGGGCGTGGTGGGGTGTGTTTTGAGTGGGTAGTAAGTCCTGCGATGAGCAAAACATAGTGAAACTCGAGCAAAAGTGACCCGAACTCGAGCATTACACAAGCAAACTCGAGCAAAAACAGCCCAAACTCGAGCAAAACTCACATAAACTCGAGCATACCTTTTCGAATCGTTACAAACCCTATGAAGTAAGCTTTTCCCCCAACGAATTTCTGCTTTGTGTAGAAGTTGCCAAGGAAAAATGATTATCCTATAATAGAGTCGTTGTAATTCCCTCATTACCCTCATAAATGACCTACATCACGATAGGTTCTAATCAAACGGACACTCGTCCTTTACCGCATATTCTTGCAAAACACTAAATGTACGAAAAAAAATGAATAAGAAAGATAGTATTGGTAGAATACTATCTAAAGTTGTCTAAAATATGTGACTATTATTTGGAGGTGTTTTTTTGAAGCTATCACCAGTTGAACAGGAAAAATTGTTGTTACACGTAGCAGGGGAGCTCGCGCTGAAGCGTAAGGAGCGAGGCGTAAAGTTGAATTACCCTGAGGCTGTAGCTCTTATTTGTCATTTCATCATGGAGGGTGCGCGAGATGGGAAGACTGTTGCGCAGTTGATGAGTGAGGGGAAACAGTTATTGACGGTGGATGATGTAATGGAAGGCGTCGAGGATATGGTAAAGGAAGTACAGATTGAGTGCACATTTCCGGATGGGACGAAGTTGGTTACGGTGCATCACCCAATTCAATAAGGGGGTTTTCATATGAAACCAGGAGAGATCAAGGCGGCAGACGGGTGGATTGAAATCAATGTCAGACGAGCGGTGAAGACGGTGAAGGTCGCGAATACAGGTGACCGTCCGATACAGGTTGGGTCTCATTTCCATTTTATTGAGGTAAATAAGTTTCTGGAATTCGATCGTGAGCACTCGGTTGGAATGCATTTGAATATACCTTCAGGGACGGCGGTCCGTTTTGAACCGGGTGAGGAAAAGGAAGTGGAGCTTGTCGAGTTTGGTGGAAGGCGCCATGTTTTTGGTTTAAACAAGCTGACGGAAGGATCCACGCATAAACGAGAGGAAATTATAGAAAAAGCATCTGATGGCGGATTTAAAGGAGCTGACAGTTAATTGAAAATTACACACGAGCAGTATGCAAGAATGTTTGGCCCGACTGTGGGCGACAAGGTTCGTTTGGCAGATACTGATCTATGGATTGAAATAGAGAAGGACTATACGACTTACGGAGACGAAGGCATTTTTGGCGGCGGGAAGTCCCTTCGCGTATCGATGGGACAGAATGGTGAAAAGACTTCCGATGAAGGCGTTCTTGATACGGTCATTACAAATGCAACAATCATCGATCATACAGGGATTGTGAAGGCCGATATCGGTATCAAGAATGGAAGGATTGTCGGAATTGGCAAGGCGGGTAATCCGGATACGATGGACGGTGTCGACCAGGGTATGATCATCGGGGTTGGAACAGAAGTGTACGGGGGCGAAGGGTTGATCGCAACTGCGGGAGCGATTGATACGCATATTCATTTCATCAGTCCCCAGCAAGTTGAAACGGCATTGAATGCGGGGACGACGACATTTATCGGTGGTGGGACAGGCCCGGCGTCAGGTTCCACTGCGACGACAGTGACACCAGGGAAATGGCATTTGCATCGGATGCTTCAACAGATCGAAGACATTCCGTTGAATATCGGTTTATTCGGAAAGGGAAGCGCAGCATTTCCAGCACCACTTGTTGAGCAGGTGCGGGCGGGCGCGATTGGTATGAAGATTCATGAGGACTGGGGCGCAACGCCTTCCGCTTTGGATCAAAGCTTGAAAATCGCGGATGAATACGATATTCAAATTGCTTTGCACTCCGATACGTTGAATGAGGCGGGATTCGTTGAAGACACGATTAATGCGATTGACGGAAGGGTCATCCACGTTTTCCATACAGAAGGAGCGGGTGGAGGACATGCACCGGACCAGTTAAAGATGGCGTCGTTGCCAAATGTATTGCCAGCTTCGACGAATCCAACAAAGCCGTTTACGACGAATACAATTGATGAGCATTTGGATATGCTAATGGTTTGCCACCATTTGAAACATGATGTGGCGGAGGATGTTGCTTTTGCGGATTCGAGGATTCGTCCTGAGACGATTGCTGCCGAAGACATTATGCAGGATCTTGGGATTTTGAGCATCATGTCATCCGATTCCCAGGCGATGGGCCGGGTAGGCGAAGTGACAATCCGAACATGGCAGACTGCAGACAAAATGAAGAAGCAGCGCGGTCCACTTCGACAGGATGAAGGGAAAGATAATGATAATTACCGTGTAAAGCGCTACGTTTCGAAATATACGATCAACCCTGCCATTGCCCAAGGGATTTCGCATGAGGTTGGTTCGCTCGAAGAAGGCAAGTTAGCGGACATCGTTTTATGGGAGCCTGCATTTTTTGGAGTTAAAGCTCAGGTCGTCATTAAGGGCGGTGTGGCCGTGTATGCGATGACGGGAGATCCAAATGCATCAATCCCGACGCCGCAACCGATGATGGGCCGTAAGATGTACGGATACCATGGACACGGCCCGCAAAATGCGGCGATGACATTTCTACCAAAAATTGCTGTAGAAGAAGGCCTTCCGGAGCAACTTGGACTGAAGAAGATGATTGGAACAGTGAAAAATTGCCGCAACATTTCAAAAGCGGATATGAAGCATAATAGCGAAATGCCTGTAATCGACGTCGATCCGGAGACGTATGAAGTGAAGATTGACGGGGAACTAGCGACATGCGATCCGGTTGACGTCCTTCCGATGGCACAAAGGTATTTCTTGTTTTAATTAATATAACTATTGATTTGTAAAGGAGTATACGCGATGTTAATTGAAAAAGTCATAGGCAATATCGGGGATACCGAAGAAGTTTCAGGAAAGCGCATCGAATGGGTCGATCTGGAATGGGAAGAACTGAGCAAGCGTATTTTGCGTACAGAAACGAATGAGGGTACGGACGTCGCTTTGCGCATCGATCAGGAGGAACCGTTGAAATACGGCGACCTCTTGTTTGAGGACGACGAGCGCTGTATCGTGATCCGGACAAAAGTGGAACAGGTCATCGTTATCCGACCAAAGGATATGGTTGAGATGGGTAAAGCCGCTTTCGAGCTTGGCAACCGCCACACACCTGCTTTGATCGAAAAAGACGAAATCGTCGTCCGTGCAGATCATACCCTTGCACCATTATTGGATGAGGTGGGTGTGGCATATGAAACAACCGAGCGTCGATTCAAACAACCTTTCAAATACCGTGGCCATTCCCACTGACATCCAGTTTCTTCGGCTGCTTCAAATCCATGACTCAGCCTTCCCAATCGGCACTTATACACAATCGTACGGAATGGAAACATATATCCAGGAGGACGGCATCCGGGCAAAGGAGGAACTTATTGCTTTTTGCACAACGTTTCTCCACCAAAACCTCGTCTACGGGGATGCGATTCTCATTCAGGAAGCGTTTGGGGCGGCAAAAGACCAGGACATCGAGCGGCTTTTACATTTGGAGGAGCTTTGCGGAGCTATCAAGCTTGCAAAGGAATCAAGGGATGCGAGCGTCAATTTGGGCAGGCAATTCATCCGGACAGTTGCACCTCTTGTACAGGATGCATTTTTCGATGAATGGAAAAGTCGGATTGGTGCCAATGAAATTAAAGGGCATTATGCCATTTTGTACGGCATTTATTGCGCAGTCAATGACGTCGATGCCCACCATACGGTCTTATCGTATTTATTTTCATCGGTGAACGGTCTTGTTCAAAACGCGGTGCGTGCTGTGCCATTCGGGCAAAATACAGGCGTCCAAGCAATGCATCAGCTGTCCGAAGAAGTAGTTACAGCCGTTAGGATCGTCGCTAACTTGAAAGAAGAGGACATCAGTAACAACGCCCTCGGCATCGAGCTTGCCTCGATGAAACACGAATACCTATTTTCGAGATTATTTATTTCATAGTTTTATTTCTGAAGGAGGCGGTTTTTTATATGAAACCAGTACGAATTGGAATCGGAGGTCCCGTCGGATCGGGCAAAACATCGCTTGTCGACGCACTAACTCGAGCAATGCATGAAAACTATAACATTGCAGTCATTACAAATGATATATACACACGCGAAGATGCCCAATTCCTAATGAATCACGGGGTGTTGGAAGAAAACAGGATTCTTGGAGTAGAGACAGGCGGATGCCCGCATACCGCAATCCGCGAAGACGCTTCCATGAACTTCGCAGCAATCGATGAATTGAAAGAACGCTTCAACGATCTCGATATCGTTTTCGTCGAAAGTGGCGGGGATAACCTTTCAGCTACATTCAGCCCTGAGCTTGTCGACGGATATATCTACGTAATCGATGTCGCGGAAGGACAGGATATTCCAAGAAAAGGCGGTCCTGCGTTAACAAGATCCGATCTTTTATTGGTCAATAAAACTGACCTCGCACCGCATGTTGGCGTCGATCTTGAACAGTACGAAAGTGATGTGAAGAAGATGCGAGGCGGCCGCCCTTATGTCCTTGCGGATGTCCGCACACGGAAAAACGTCGACAAAATCGTCGAATGGATCAAACGGAATATGCTGCTTGAAGGCGCGGGCGCGACAAGTGCTGGTGAGTAAAGTGGCTCGAAGACACCATAACGGCAAGCTGAAATTGGTGTTTGAGCCAAGGAGAGGTTACACAAGGATGCCGCATGTATTCCAGCAACCACCGCTAAAGGCGAGCCGTGAACTGTATGAAGGGGACAATCCGATGGCGACGGTATATGTGATGGAGTCTTCGGGTGGCATGGTGGCTGGCGATCGGAATGATATTTCGATAAAACTATTGCCGGGAAGCAAGGTAAGAATCATCCAGCAATCGGCGTTGAAGGTGTACAGGTCACATACAGGAGAAACTTGTGTGCAATCTATTGATGCGGAGCTTGAAGAGGACGCGCGACTTGAATGGATGCCTGAAGTGATCATTCCGTTTGCGGATGCGAAATTCAAAATGGAAACGACGATCCGTCTTGCGAAAAATGCCACACTGCTATGGGGTGAAATCATCGCGCCTGGCAGGGAGATGAGAGGCGAAGTTTTCGATTTCTCGTCATTGAAGTCAATGTTAAGAATTTACGTTGAAGATGAGCTAATTGCTTTCGACAGTCTTCATTTCATTCCCGAGAATATGAAACTTCAAGATCTTGGAATGCTTGAAGATGCGTTGTATGTCGGCTCCATCTGGCTCGTATCGAAAAAAGCAGATTGTCTCGATCTACGGGCAATCCAGGAGGCATTGAATGTTGGAGACGGCTTACGCGCTGGAGTGACAAGGCTTGCGGGAAATGCGGTCCATTGCAGATTCCTTGGTGTCAATCAATGGAGGCTCCAGCAGGAGATGAAGCGCGTCTATACCGAGCTCTCTGCGCTCATTTAAAGGATGGAGGAAACTATGAAAAAACAAATAAGTATGATAGCCCTCATCTCGCTGATCCTGCTGTTAGTCCTAACAGGTTGCGGAAAAGGTAACGAGCACGCGGTTGGCGGCAAGAAAGAAAACAGTCTTATCTATGCATCCGAAGCTGAGTTTGATGGTTTGAATCCGATTCTTGAGGAGACGAATTTGGATGCTCTCCTCTTCCGGGGGCTGTTCCGTTTTGATGAAAACAATGAACCGAAAGCCGATATTGCAGATTCCTATACCATATCGGATGATAAATTGACTTATACATTCAAGCTTAAGCAGGATATTCGTTTTCACGACGACGAGCCGCTGACTGCGGATGATGTGATTTTTACGATCGAAAGTATTTTGGATGATAAAAACGCTTCATTTTTGAAATCGGATTTTACTGAAGTGGCATCAATGAAAAAGCTGAATGATTACGAGTTTGAATTGAAGCTGAAACACCCGTTCACACCAATTCTTGATAAGCTGACGGTACCCATTTTGCCAAAGCATGCGTTTCAGGGTGTTGATATGAGGACCGCTGAGTTCAACAGCCATCCGATTGGCGCAGGACCTTATCAGTTCGACAAATGGGACCGAGGCAATAGCTTGATGCTGAAGGCATACAACCAGTTTTATGGCACAAAGCCGACCATCGAGAAAGTCATCTTCAAATTCATCCCTGACAGCAATGTCCGGGCTTTGCAACTCGCTTCGGGTGAAGTCGATATTGCTCTGCTTGACCCAGTGCAAGTAGGTGAGCTTGAAAAGCGAGATCATATTAAAATTTATAATGTTGATACCGCGGATTACCGCGGAATCCTTTTCAATATGCAAAACGAGCTTTGGCAAGATGTGCGTGTTCGTCAGGCATTCAGTTTCGCCATTGATCGGGAACGAATCGTAAAAGGTATTTTGAAAGGATATGGAGAAGTAGCCTATTCACCGCTTCAAAAACATGATTTTCATTATGAAGAAATTGAAAAATATAGTTTTGACCAAGCACGTGCAGAAGCTTTGTTGGATGAGGCAGGTTGGGAAAAGTCTACCAATGGATTCCGTTATAAGGACGGCCAAAAACTGAGCTTCACAATTACAGCGCCTGCATCCGATTCAGTCCGTGTAAATATGGCGAATTATGTTGCTGAGGGCTATAAGTCAATTGGTGCGGATGTCGATGTGGCAGCACTTGACTGGAGTGCAATCACAATCGAAGAGACGGATGCATTCATGATTGGATGGGGTAGCCCGTACGATGCCGATCATCATACGTACGGCTTATTCCATTCATCTGAATCAAGTCTAACAAGCTCGGGCTATAACTTCGGAAACTATTCGAATAAAAAAGTAGATACCTATCTTGAAAAAGGTCGCTTATCTATGGACGAAGCAGAACGGAAGGAAAGCTATATGGCCTTCCAGAAAGAGCTTGCGGAAGACCCGGCATTCGCATTCATCGCTTATGTAAATGCAGTTTATGGCATTAACGGGAATATCGAAGGCGTGAAGGAGCGAACGCTCGGTCACCACGGTTCCGGTTTCCTGTGGAATGTCGAGGAGTGGAAGTGGAATGACCGTTAAATGGATTGGGAAGCGCATGATGTTGGGGATTTTAGTTCTCCTCATCGTGAGCTTCCTCTCTTTTTTCATCATGCATGCTGGACCAGGCAGCTCAGCAACAGCATATTACGGGGGCAATGCCCAAACATTGACTGCATCTGAGAAGGAGCGGATCAGTGAGGAGTTTGGGCTGGACCGTCCGTTGATCATACAATATGGGTCTTGGTTGAAAGAGACGATGAATGGGAATCTCGGTATGTCGGCTAAGGAGGGACGTCCTGTCGCATTGATTTTAGGTGAGCGTTTGCCGAATACGCTTCTCTTATTCGGAGTATCGATGTTTTTCATCATCATCGGATCGATTTGGCTCGGAATGGCTGCAGGAGTGAAGCCGGGATCGCTGTTAGATAGGGGGCTATCGATGTTCAGTATCGCATCCTCTTCAATCCCCCCTTTTTGGCTTGGAATTTTATTTATTTATTTATTTTCCGTTACGTTAGGCGTCTTGCCTTCTTCTGGGACGAGGAGTCTGATTGGGGACGGCGGCTTTTTCGATAAAATACGGCATCTAATCATGCCGGCATCCGTCATTGTGTTGACGCATGTCGGCCTGTATGCGCGCTTCCTCCAGGAGAGTGTAAAGACGGAGATCGAAAGCTATTATGTGATGACTGCAAGGGCGAACGGAGTAGATGAACGGGAAATCAGGATTGGAGTATTACGGAACGCTTTCATTCCCTATTTGAATTATCTTGGCATGACGATTCCTTCATTTTTTGGGGGTTCGGTCATTGTGGAAGCCCTTTTTGCATGGTCGGGCCTCGGGCAGTTGCTCATAAAATCCATCATGGTGAAGGATTATCCGCTGCTGATGGGCGGTATCATGCTGACATGTTTGATCGTCGTCATTACACTGTTCGTCATTGATGTTCTCATGTTCATGCTCGATCCAAAGCTTCGTAGAGGGGAGTTGGGCGGATGACACAGAGAAAAATGTTTGTTTTCTGGTGCTCACTTTTAGGCCTGATCGTTATTTTGACGCTATTTGCCGGTTCGTTTTCTTCCCATCCGGTGAATGAAATGGACATGGACGCTGTCTATTCTCCGCCAGGGGATGGTCATCTGTTAGGGACGGACCATCTTGGCAGGGATGTGTTTTCTCGTTTATTGGAAGGCGGAAAAGTAACATTGATAGTTGCCGGCTTATCGGTTCTGCTGTCATTCATCATCGGAGTCGTTTATGGTGGAATAAGTGGGTATGCCGGCGGGTGGACCGATAGTGTGATGATGAGGATTTTGGAAGCGCTCATTTCCATCCCTTCGCTTGTTTTGGTACTTGCTTTTCAGGCAATCATGCAAGGCGGGATGTGGGGAATGACATTCATCATTGGGGTGACGGGGTGGTTCACTACGGCGCGAATTGTCCGTTCTGAGTTCATCCGGCTGAAGGATACTGAGTACGTTAAAATGGCGAAAATGTTCGGTACGCCAGTATGGAGGATCATTACCGGGCATTTGCTGCGCAACAGTTTGCCGCCGTTGTTCGTCGTGACGATCTTCAATTTAGCGGGAGCTGTGTTTATCGAAGTGTCGCTAAGTTTCCTTGGAATCGGCATTCCTTCGGCAATTCCATCGTGGGGGAATATGCTGTACAATGCACAAAATGATTTATTGATCGGTGCATGGTGGATTGGTGTATTCCCTGGATTGCTGATCTTCTTGACGATACTTTCCATTAACTTCATCGGGGAAGCTTTGAAAGATCCAAGAAGGAGGCGGTTCCATGCTTGAGGTGAAAGGATTATCAGTTGAAATAAATGAAGTCCCTGTCGTAAAGGGTATTACCTTTTTAATTCCGAAAGGGAAAGTGACAGCGCTGATTGGTGAAAGTGGCAGTGGGAAAAGCATGACAGTCTCAGCATTGTTAGGTATGCTGCCCGCAAATTCGCGTGCCTATGGAGAAGTTCATTATAAGGATATGGACTTGTTGAAAGCGACTCCTGAAAAGATCTCAGCATTACGGAAAAATAAGTTCTTTGCGGTTTTTCAGGATGCATCAAATAGTTTCAATCCGAGTGTGAAGATGGAACGGCAGTTGTATGCATTCTCCGGGAAAAGGGTTGGCGATGATGAGGAGAAGTTTCAGGAGAAGATGCCGGAGATTTTAGAGAGGTTAAGCTTGTCTGTTGATATTATGGATCGATATCCGTTTGAGTTATCGGGTGGAATGTTGCAGCGTTGCATGGTTGCATGCGCATTCTATTTGGAGCCTGAATTATTGATAGCCGATGAACCGACTTCAGCACTCGATAAAGTCGTACAGAAGGAGTCCATAAAAACGCTACATCTGTTGAATGAAAGCGGGACAACAGTCCTTATCATCACCCATGACTTGGATGTTGTGGCGGCTGTGGCAGATGAAATGATTGTCATGCGGAAAGGCGAAGTCGTTGAGACAGGGGCTGTTGAAGATGTTTTGGCAAATCCAACACATGAATATACAAAACGTTTGCTGGACAGCCGATTTTAGGAAAGGGGGTGCCGGAAGTGCTTAAAATAGAAAATCTTTCAAAAAGCTATGGCAGAGGAAAACGAAAAAAGAACGTCCTTCATGATGTGAATCTGACAGTTGGTGAGGAAGAGATTGTTGGGATTGTCGGCGAAAGTGGCAGCGGGAAAAGCACACTATCCCGTCTGATCATGCGTTTAGAATCCGCAGATGAAGGAACGGTTTCATTTGCAACCGTAGATAATTTCTATGCTTCCTGTCAAATCGTCTTCCAAAATGCATCTGCCGCTATGAATCCGTCCTGGACGGTTCGCGATATTTTAAAGGAGCCGCTTCGCAAGATGAAAGGTGATCGAGACGCCCATATCCGCGAAATGCTTGAAAAAGTGAGTTTGGAAGAAAAGCATTTGGACCGGCGCCCTTCGGAACTAAGCGGTGGGGAGCGTCAACGAGTGAATCTCCTTCGCTCAATCCTTGTCGAACCGAAGCTACTTGTTTGCGATGAAATTGTATCCAATTTGGATCGTTTGATACAGAAGGAAATTGTTGAATTGATACAGCGGCTTAACCGGGAGACGGGAATGGCGATTCTGTTCATCTCCCACGACCTCGATGTCGTGGAACATCTGTGTAACCGAGTTTATGTGATGAAGAGCGGAAGGATTGTTGAGGAGGGCGTGAAACGGGACGGTAGGTTTTCATTTGAACACCCGTATTCCCTTTTGCTATTTGAGTGAACTTGTTCAACCATTTCGATAGTGGGTATACTAAGAGAGTATTAAAAGGGAGATGACAGTAATGGAACAACGGCCGATGAGCCACTCACGTACAATCGTTACGAAGCTTGTACTACCGCCTGACACAAACCATATGCAGACGATTTTTGGTGGAAAGGTGCTGGCATACATAGATGAAATTGCCGCCATTGCGGCGATGAAACACTCCAACAAGCGTGCTGCTGTCACTGCATCCATCGATTCGGTCGACTTTCTGTCGTCTGCCAAAGTCGGCGATGTACTTGAACTGGAAGCGGTCGTCAGTTCGACGGGCCGTACGTCGATGGAGGTTTTCGTAACGGTGCATTCAAGGGATTTGGTTACGGGTGCGACCAAGTTGACGACAGAGTCATTTCTGACGATGGTCGCAATGGATGAAAACAATAAACCGACAGCGGTTCCTGGCATCTATCCGGAAACCGAAGCCGAAAAACGATTATTCGACACAGGTCCAGCACGTAGAGACCACCGGAGATTACGTAGGGAAATTATACATTGATAGAAGTCGCCTTTTATGGCGGCTTTTTTGATTGAAACCTCCAACGATATTTTCCGTATATAAGGAAAGGAGTGAGTGTGATGAGGGCGGATATTCAAGAACGGCAAATGGAACTGACGATGCTGCGGAATGAACGGAACCGGGTGAAAAGACGTCTTGATGGGGCGGAGGCGCAATATAAGGAAGCGGTTCAGTTGCGTGATCGGTTGCACAGGCAACTATCAAAGGAGCAACAGGATGTCGTGAAGCTTGGGAAATTCTCGTTTGCGAATAAACTAAAAGAGTGGACAGGCAAATGGGATATGCAGATGGAAAAGGAAATCAATGAAGTCGTGGAGGCCGAACTGAAATACAATGAGGCGGAAAAGACAGTTACGGATTTGGAAGCGGAAGTGAGCCGACTCCGTGAACAGATGAAACGGGAGGATTTTCTTTATATCGACGAGGATTGGTCGGACTTCTTAAAAGAGAAAGAGGCATGGATAAGGCAAAACGATTCGGTGGCAAACGGTACTTTGCAAAGAATCGCAGATGATCGAGTACGTGTCAGGTCATTGATAAGGGAAATCGACGAGGCATACGAAGCGGGCGACAAGGCGATGCGGACACTTGACGCTGCGCTTGATAAGCTTGGAAATGCTGAAGGGTTGTCGATGTGGGATACGTTTTTAGGCGGTGGCCTGATCGTTTCAGCTATGAAGTATTCGGAAATGAACAGCTCCGATGATCTCGTACACCGTGCTCAACGCGCCCTTCGGCATTACGAAACTGAATTAATGGATGTACAAAATGTCGCTTCTGAATCTTTCAAAGTGAATCATAATGACTTTTTCACATTTACGGATATCTTCTTCGATAATATTTTCTCCGACTGGGCGGTGCATTCGCGGATAACAGACGCGAAGGGCAAGTTGAATGGCGTGCTTCAAGACGTCCGCCGTGTGCAGGACCAACTGCGAAGGAAACGTGATGAAGCTATGGAAGAATTGAAGCGACTTGACCAGCAGGAGAAGGATATTATTGTGTCTTAGTCAAACTCCAAAAACTCAATCCGATTGCCAAATGGATCTTGTGTGAAGAAGCGGGCCCGGCCTGCGATCGGTGGTTCTTCAGTGATGGGGAAGTCTGCCGCAATTAGACGGGATTTCAATTGTTCAAGCGCATGTACGGTGAATCCGGGATGCGCTTTTTTTGCTGGTGTGAAATCTGCTTCGACACCGATATGGACTTCTTGTGTACCGCATTGGAACCAGCATCCACCGCGTGCTTGCAAGTTTTCTGGTTTCGGGATTTCTTTCATTCCAAGTAGCTCACCGTAAAATTTGCGTGCTTGTTCTTCGGAATTCGGTGGTGCTGCGATTTGGATATGGTCGATGCCAATGAGAAATTGAGTCATATGAATCTCTCCTTTGCTCTTGTTAACTTCAGTGTAGATGAGTTTATCAAGAGAAGCTATGACGGGAAATGAAACGATATGTATAAGGGTTGCTTATGGATAATTGGCTTCGCGATAAGTCCCGCGGAGAATGTCATCTTGGCACCCTTTTTTTGTCGTGCCAAATGTTTTTGAGCAACTAAAAAAGCTCTTTTATTGAATGGGTGAATAGTCCCTAAATGACAATATATCTCGGGAAATGATCGATATAAATTGGGAAATAATCGATAAACCATATCAATTGATCGATAAGTTCCGGGAAATAATCGATAAAACCTGGGAAATGATCGATAACTTTTTCCGGTTGGAAGAAATAGGACTTTTAAATTAATCTTCACGAAATAGTCAAATTCCTTTGCAATGCTGCATAAGTTAGTGTACTATGTAACTAATACACCGATACAGGAGGGGTAGATGGTGAAGCAATGGAATGGTTTATTGCAGAAGGAATGGGTGCAGTGGAGGGTACAGATAATCGTTTTGGTCCTTCTGATGCTCACGGGATTGTTCGTTTTCCCGACATTTGCAAAGGTATTAACAGCGGGGGAAGTTCCCGTATTTGAAATTACGATGATCATTAGTTTCGTGGCGGCGGGTGCCTGTGTTTTTGTCCCGGTCATTGCATTCGCAACGATGTTTAACAAAGAAATGAAAAGGCCGGATCTATGGCTTCATTCGACAGCGTCCACGTCCAAACTAATTGGGGTGAAGCTGTTCATGGCAGCGGTAATGGGATTTGCCTATTTACTCGTCCCAGTAGTGGTCGTTGCAATCCGCTATCTATTCACATCACATCCGGAGGTGATGTTCAGTGAGTTGCTGTTCGTAGGCGTCCTGTTAATAAGCGCCGTTTTTTTAGCGTCTATCCAGTTTATGGTTTATGGCTTTTTCTTTATCGTCATCGATCAACTGCTAAAACCTTTTCTTAAAGGGTTTTCGATTATCATCACTATAGTCTTATTTATCATTTCAGCGCGAATTTATGGCGAGGTCATGAACTCCGTTTTTTATGAACGGTTCATAAAGATAGGGCGCTTTGATTTGTTAAGTATCAAAAGTTCTAATATTCATATCCAATATGAAAACTTTGCCTTTAGTAATACCGTTTTGTACTTCGGTGAAATTGCCTTCGCTATTTTCTTTACAGTCGGTCTACTTTACCTCGCTATCACCTTATTTGAAAAGAGGGTGAGGCTATGACGGGTTGGAATGGTTTATTACGCAAAGAATGGATGCTGATGAGATATACGTTCATTGCTTTTATCGTGGTCTTTGTCGTGATTGCCGTATCAAGTTTCGCACCCCTTGCGGTCGGAGGCATATTTGATCTTGTAGAAATTACTAATATGTTCTCGTATTTGCAAATGTATTTTGGGGCGCTGCTTTTCATCCATAGTCTTCATACGGATATGAAGCAGCCTGATATATGGCTACATTCTCCAGCTTCAATAACACAGCTTTTGGCCTCCAAGATGCTGATGGCCTTACTATTAGTCGGTGTGTCTAACCTGATTTGGAGCGGCATAGGGGTTGTCGCCTATTTCATCGGCGGATTTGAAGGGGTCATCCCTGGATGGCCGAACTTGCTAAAAGTATTCCTTACTGCCACTTTTGCGATTTCAGCAAGTTTGCCGATATGGGTGATCTACAGGCTTTTGTCATTGAAGATTGGCTGGTTGGCGGTAATTGTTGTGATTATATTTTTCACCTTGGTATCAATGGTATGGGGAATCATAGAGGTAATATGGGGAGAAATTGGACCTGACATAGGTTCACTCGTATACATCCTCGTTTCATTCGTATTATTTGCAGGCGGAGCAATTTTGCTTGAGAAGAAAGTGAGGTACTAACGATGAGCATTGATTTTTTACCGGATAAGCCGATTTACCAGCAGCTCATCGACCGGATTTTGGGGGATATTATGCGCGGAACGCTTGCAACGGGAGAAAAGTTACCGTCCGTCCGTGAATACGCGGTTGAAGTCGGCGTGAATGCGAATACGATGCAGCGCGTTTACAAGGAGTTGGAGCAGATGGAGATCACTGAGACAAGAAGGGGGCAGGGATCGTTCGTGACGGAGAATCAGGAAAAGATTACAGCACTTCGCAATGAAATGAAGGAGCAACTCGTGACGGCTTTCCTTCAAAGCGTGGCAGCATTCGGATTTACGACTGAGGAGATTGTAAAGTGTCTGCAGGAACGGGGTGGCGAAAATGATTGAGTTAAAACATATCGTGAAGAAATATGGCAGTAAAAGGGCGCTACAGGATGTGACATTATCGATTCCGAAGGGGAAAGTGATTGGACTTGTCGGTGAAAACGGGAGTGGGAAATCGACATTATTGAAGATGATGGCGGGTTTATCGACACCGAATAGCGGGAGCGCGTCGTTTGACGGGAAGCCGATTACACGAAGGGTTGCTTCCAGAATCGCGTATATGTCCGATACGGATGATTTCTATACGTACTTCACAGTTCAGCAGCTGATTGACTTCTACGAATCGCAATTCAAGGATTTTGATGTGCTCAAAGCGAAGGAGATTGTGCAATTCCTGAATGTGTCGCTTAATTCGAAAATAAAAAGCTTGTCCAAAGGGAATCGAGGGCGGGTGAAAATTGCGGTGACGCTTGCACGTGAAGCGGATGTTTATCTGTTAGATGAACCGTTTTCCGGACTTGACCCTATGGTGCGGGACGATATTGCAAAAGGACTAATCCGTTTTACAGATCCGGAATGGCAGACGGTTATAATGTCAACGCATGAAATCCGGGAAGTCGAGCCGCTTTTGGATGATATCATAGTCATGAGGGGCGGAGTTATCATCGCACATGAAGCTGTTGATGAAATCCGTGATTTCTATGGGGTGGATGCAACAAGCTGGATGGTATCGCTGTTCAAAGATGGGAATAGGGAGGGGATTTCAAAATGAAACCAGTAGTGGAATTAAAGAACTTATCTAAAACGATAGGAAGCAAGAAAATCATCGACAATCTGAATTTGTCGCTGTATCCGGGGACAATTACAGGTTTTCTTGGTCCGAATGGTGCAGGGAAAACAACGACAATCCGAATGATGGTCGGTCTGATGAAACAGACGGGTGGCGATGTCGTCATTGATGGAGTATCGTTGCGAGATAATTTCGAGGAAGGCCTTTCGAAGGTCGGTGTCATCGTTGAAAATCCGGAAATGTATAAGTTCATGTCCGGGTATAAGAATTTAGTACACTTCGCGCGCATGCATAAAAACGTGACGAAGGAGAGAATTGATGAGGTCATCCGACAAGTCGGGATGCAAAATAGGATTCATGAAAAAGTAGGGACGTATTCACTTGGGATGCGTCAGCGGCTTGGTTTAGCTCAGGCGCTATTACATCGGCCGAAGTTCTTGATATTGGATGAACCGACGAACGGTCTCGATCCGGCGGGCATCAGGGAGTTCCGTACGTATTTGCGCCAAATCGCGGAAACGGAAGGGGTTGCCGTTTTTGTTTCAAGCCATATGCTGTCAGAAATCGAGTTGATGTGCGATCGGATCGCTGTTATTCAAAACGGGAAGTTGGTCGACATCCGTGAAATGTCGGAGACGCGGGAATCGTTCTATTATATAGAAGCAACTCCTGTGGAGAAGGCGAAGCAACTGCTTTTAGATGAAGGTTTGACGGTGGATGATTTTAATAATGGGTTGATTGTGAATGTGGAACAACAGCAAATTCCGGGAATAATGCGGTCATTCATTGCCGAAGGACTGGAAGTGTTCGCGGTGCAGCCGCATAAGAAAACGTTGGAAGATGAGTTCTTGGAAATGACAGGAGGTGGCCAGATTGCTGAAACTTATGCAAAATGAATGGATGAAACTGTGGAATAAAAAAAGTACGTGGGTATTGGTTGCGATAATGGTTGTGCTGACTGCAGGTATGACGGCATTGATGAAATACATTAGCACCCAAAATATGGGCGGAAATTTTACGAGGGAAAGCATGATTGGGGATCCGTCTTCACTTGGCGGGACCGTGTTATTGTTGACAGTCATCGTGGCGGCGGGCATTGTCGCATCCGAGTTTTCACAAGGGACTATCAAGATGCTACTAACAAGACCCGTGAAACGGTGGAAAATCCTGACGTCGAAATTTATAACAGTGAATTTGTTCGGCATTTTTCTAATGGTGATTGGTTATATAGTATATGTCCTGTTGGCGTTAATCTTGTTTAAATCGGGGACGGATCAAGGACTTTCAGAAGTATGGGGGAAAAGCTTGTACATGTTAGTGTTGTCATTCGGTAGCGTATTTGTTACAGCGACATTCGCATTTGCAGTCGGTAGTGTTTTCCGATCAAGCTCTCTGGCAATCGGACTTTCTCTATTCATCTATTTCACAGGGACTACAATATCCGCGTTGCTATCGAAATATGAAATCGCTAAATACTTGCTGTTCACGCATATGGATTTGACGCAGTTTGAAACTGGGATGATGTTGGTTGAGGATATGACGATGCCATTTTCACTTGCGGTATTGGCGGTTTATATCGTTGTGTTTTTGGTGGTTAGCTATACAAGCTTTGTAAAGCGTGATGTGACCGCTTAAAGAAAAGCACTCCATGGTGGGGTGCTTTTTTTGTAAGAAAAAAGCACCTCAACAATCACTTGTGATTGTTGAAAGTGCTGATAAGACCAAATGACGTTCCAAGGATGACAAATGCAAACAATGTATACATGATGTATAGGAACCACATGAAGACTTCACTCCTTTTAAGCTAATCCTATAGACCATTGTAGCATTAGTGTGCGGGGGAGGCAACGGGCGACACGGCTTTGCCATAGTTTAGTGTGAGGGGGAGGAAGGTCCCGATTTGGTGATATATTGAGTTATTCAATAGATAAAGCCTATGATTCAATTGATATGTGGAAGTATTCAATAGATAAACCCAGCTATTCGATAGATATACTTGAATATCTGTGAGAAAGTTTCACTGGGGTGGAACCCTTATGGAAAAAGCATTTCCAACATGCTAAAGTAATTGGTGGAGGTGGTATATATTGATAATTAAAAAGAAATCAAATTCATTTAAACTTATGGGTTTAGAAAGGCTGCTGCAACGATTACCCAATCATCATTCCCGCTATTCAAGTATTGAAAATGCTATTAGAGCAACCCGGGCAGGTGAAAATGGAGAAAGGATATTAGCGGATGTTTTTCAGAAGTACGAGTTCCCGTTCAAACACTTTATATTTCACGATTTAAATTTAAGGTCAACTGGGCAGTTTCAAATAGACACACTATTTCTTTGTAAGCAAGGGCTGATTATTTTTGAGATGAAAAACATTGCGGGGCGAATTAGTTTTCCAACCGATCAAAATCAAATTGTTCGTACCTTAGACAATGGACAAATTGATTCGTTTGAATGTCCATCCATTCAGCTTAGTCGCAATCAAATTTTGCTGGAAGATTGGTTACATGCTCGAAGTATGTCGATATCGATTTATACGGCAGTGGTTTTTCCTAGACCACAGCAACGTATTGAAAACAACCGTACCAACTTAACGATTTTATTCCCCCTTGAAATACCTGTATTCCTTCGAAACATCGTAGAACAACCCCCAACTCTCGATGATCATCAACTTAGAAACATTGCAACTACTTTGATGGAAAGCCATCGTGATTATAACCCTTTTCCTTTATCATCCAATTACAACATTTCACCTTCCGAAATAAAAAAAGGCGTCCGCTGTGTACGCTGCGGTCAATTTGGCATGCAATCCATTCACAAAGGATGGGGATGCAACCGATGCGGCCATACTGATTCGCACGGACATTTACAAGGAATGTTGGATTATATTATCTTGGTGAATAATCAGGTCACTAACAAAGAGTGTAGAAACTTTTTGCAACTCGAAAGTCATCAAAAAGCAAATAGGATTTTAAAACAATTGGAAATACCATCACAAGGAGAGAAGAAGGGAAGAGTTTATGTTGCTTCCTTGAAAGACATAGAATTATTGTCAAAACGCGCTACAGAGCATGAGCGAAAAGTCCTGAATTGGTGATATATTTATGTATTCGATGGATAAGAATCGTAATTCAATTGATATCTCGCTTGATTCAATAGATAAGTCCAAGGATTTGATAGATAATAACTATTTTTATGCTCTTGGATATGCTGAATATCCCTATTTTAAGTGTTATTGAAACTTACCACCTCAATCTGTCGTAAGACAACAAATAGGGAGGTGGTTACGATGAAGAATCTATTGGGTTTCATTATGGTAATGTTGCTAATCCTGTTCCCGCCTGCAACCGCGCATGCAAAGTCATTCACGGTGGACCGGGTGCAGATTAAAGGATGGGTGCAACCGGACGGGGAGATGTTGGTCAATGAGGTGTTCACCTATACATTCGATGGTTCGTTCTCAAGATTGACTCGTTCCTTTCCAGATGAGCATATTAGCCAGATTCGCGGATTCGAAGCGTATTTGATTCACGATGCACGCCCTGTTGTTGGTGAAATTGATGAATCAATCCTATCACAGGCGCAAACGTCATCGAAAGGCAGTACCTACTCGACTTCAGTTGAGGCTGAGAATGAAACGATATCAGTGCTGTACGTCTATCGGATGCTGAACGCAGTGAAATCATACGATACATATAGTGACCTAAACGTGACTTATTTCGAGGGCGGGGCAAATCACGATGAGGATATCAATAATATAAGCATTGACTATGTTTTGCCGGGCGATGTTGGCGATGTCAATATCCATGGATTTATTCTCGACCGTGAGGGCTTGGTGAATAAGGTGTATCGCAATGGAATTTCGTTTCATACGCCCAATTCGGCTGCGTACACAGTAACGGGGACCCGAGTATTTTTCCCTTCATCCATTATGACTGAGCAAAGCAAGTATGCCGCGCCGCTTCCTTTAATGGATGCAATCCAGCAGGAGCGTGATACGATTGCCGAAAAGGAATCGAGATGGTCCAATATCCCATCAGCAATAACGGCCGCAGATGGATTACGTATCGTATTTATTGTGTTAATTGGCCTAATTATCCTTCTGAGACAGCGGGTGATTCCTTTATTCGGAAGTACGGATCTCGTTTTACGGACCGATCCGATGTATTTGGCGCTTGTCGATCAAAATGGAAAGTTCAACAGGAAGAGTTTTTTATCAGGCCTGTTCTCACTTGTTGAAAAAGGTGTCGTCAAAGTGGAAATGACCGATTCGGCAATGCGGTTCAACGGCAAGAGCAGCGCGCCTGAGAAGACCCTTGTATTTCATTTACAACAATCAAGTCAAATAATGAAGAACTTATTGCCGCATGAACAGTATTTGGTCACCTGGTTATTCAAGGGCAGGGCTGGCCATCGGAAGTTCCATTTGCATGACATTGCAGGTCCTTCTATTAAAGGAGATAAAAAAGATCGCGTTCAAGTGCGAAAGCAAAATAAGTTTGTCGTGAACCATGAAGCATGGCATGACGACGTCCTTCGCCTCATGATAGAGGCGGGCGCGCTATCGACGATGCTCTCCAAAATTTTGAAGACGGCAATCATCTTCCTGCTCACAATTTTGATGATGTTCGGATTCTATGCGGACGGGGCAGGCGGATGGGGAATTGCATTTCCTGTCATTGTCGCAGGTATCGGGTATTATTTTTATATTGTAAACCCGGGTAAGAAATGGCCTGCCATCCTGTTGTTCATCGGCCTGTTTTTCGTTGGTGCTCAAACGGCAGACGCGATTGTCACCAATGCAACCCTTCAACTAATCATTGTCGGAGCGATCCTGTTCGCTGTCATTCCAAAGGCGTTGCCAAAATCTATAACTGCGCTTTTTACGAAGATGAGCATTGTGAAATTCCAGATGAAAACAAAGTGGAATGCCGAACCGCCTCATCATCTTCATCCGGAAGATATCGACCGTTGGATGATACGCGCATATTTGCTGAATCCATCAAAGAAACGGCTTCCGAAGTTGAAGGGAAGTGTACTGGATTCCTATCCATTGGCGCCGCTTTTTGCCTTGCAGGTGGATCCGCTTTATTTCGCCTATTCGACTTGGGGGCCTATGTCTATTAATCAAGGCAGCAGTTCTTCAAGTAGTGGTGGTTCTGATTACGGTGGAGGATACAGCGGTGGAGGCGGTGGTGGAGATGGCGGCGGCGGCGGGGCTGGCGCGGATTGAGTGGGAAATTCGAGTGAGTCAAAGGTCCTGAAAAGACGATAACTCTCATGAAGTGACCGATAAAATTGTGAACTTGACCGATAACTTGCGTAGAGTGACCGATAACTCTCCAAGAGTGACCGATAACCCGCGTAAAGTGACCGATAACTCCAATAGCAGCACCAACTCAAAAAAAACCGCTTCAGTCTCACATGGACTGAAGCGGTTTTTCATTCATTTCTTTTCTTCTTTCAATAAATCACGGATTTCCTTCAATAATTCCTCTTTTGCATCAATCGCAGGTGTTTCCTCTTTAACAGGTTCTTCTTTCCGTTTGAATTTCATCATAAGTCGTACGAAAAGGAAGATTGAGAAGGCGATTATTAGGAAATCAATGATGTTTTGTAAAAAGAGTCCGTACTTGATTTCTGTTTCTCCGAGTACGAGGTGAAGTTTTGACACATCCACTTTTCCTGTCAGCGCTACAAGGAGGGGGGTGATGATGTTTTCAACGAGGGACGACACGATTTTACCGAATGCACCACCGATGACGACTGCGATTGCCAGATCGAGAACATTCCCTTTGAATGCAAATTCCTTAAAGTCTTTCCACATTGTGATTACCAACTTTCTAATGTCTAAAATAGTACCGATTCGCATAGTATAAGAACAAATGTTTTTATTGGAGTTGAGAGCAATGAGACGGGAATTGATCAAACTATGCGACCGCCGGGATTTGGCTGATATGATCTATATGAGTGCGGACGGAGCGCTTACAAAAAGGCGCATTCGAATTTTATCAGTTGGTGACAATTCATTCAAGGCTTTTTGCTATTTACGCCGTGAAAAACGGACCTTCACAATTGACCGTGTCCTGTCGGTAAGACGTGTCATCAGCAGAGAATCATGGGTCATATGAATTCCTCCTCCGGGAACCACCGGTAGACAGTAAGATCCACCTTTCCGTTCCTCATGAATTCCACACCTTCACCTTCAAGCAACTCTCGTTGTAATCCGCCTTTTTCCTCACCATCAGTTGGGGTCGAGATTCCACCCTGAGCGTTAATGATCCGATGCCATGGCAACTCATATTTCGCGCTCATCGAATGCAGGATTCTTGAAATTTGCCTTGCGCCACGCGGATTTCCTGCTGCACTTGCTACTTGTCCATATGTCATGACGCGTCCCGCGGGAATTTCTTTAATGATTTTCACGGCGCGTTCTGTAAATGGTAACATACCATCCCTCCTATGAAACTATCCGACTCATTCAATCGTACAGTATGTAAAGAAAAATTTAAATTGGGAGGGATGGCCAGAGTGAAAAAAATATTCATCAAACAAAGTCTAATGGGCTATGCGATTAAAGTCGCCGGTGTCGTCGTGATGGTTTGGGGTGTCATCCAAGGAATTTTCACATTGGTGATGATGTCGCAAATGGGCGGTCATATGAATGAGTGGGGGGAGTGGCAGTATTCCAGCGGATTATCGGGAGCTGCATTGTTCGGATTTATCGGCATCATTGCAACACATTTCCTCTATGGATTGCTCATTATCGGATTCGGGGAAGTGATTGACTTACTACAGAGGATATATTTCAGATTGCATCCGGAGGCCGAGCAACAATGGGTGAAGGAGCAGGAGGAAAAAGAGGTTGTCCCTCCGAACTATTAGAAGTGATTTACGATAAACAACGAAAGACTTTTTCATTTTCAAGGTGGATGTGGGGGAGTGTATAGAATTCATAGAGGTAGGCGGTTTCGCACCTCGCGTATTATTGGAAGATGAAGCAAAGAAGTTCATGAATTAAAAAGCGCCCCGTCATGAATTGACGAGGCCCTGTTTTTTTCGCCGTTGGTAGAAATCGAAAATGAAAACTGTAAAGACAACCCAAAATGCGCTTGCAACAATGCCACCCGCAATATCGCTTGGGTAATGGACGCCGAGATAGATTCGGCTTAATGCAATCATTCCGAACATGAAAACAGCGAATGCCAACAGTGCAATTTTGCCTGCAGGTACCCGGATCTTGCGCCAAAGAAGAATGACGGCTATTGCATACAAAGTGAATGCCATCATTGTATGCCCACTTGGAAAGCTATAGCCTACTGCATCGGCGAGTCTGTGAAATTCAGGGCGTTCCCGTTTGAATATGAATTTCAATGTTTGATTCAGCGCGCTTGTCCCAACTGTTGCAAAGAAAAAGAAATAGGCGCTTGAATGAGCGCGGAAGCCCCAAAATAAAAGTGCTGTCACTGCAATAATGAGGACCATGACAACTTTTGTGGAGCCGACAAATGAGAATCCGTTCATGATCGGCGTCAGCCAAGGCGCTTCCCGACTTTGTACAATCGCAATGATTGGCTGGTCAAATCCTATTATTGTATCCCGGCTGATGATTGTAGCGATATAGGCAAAGATGCCGATGAATAAAATACATAATGCAATTGCTATGTTAGGGCGCAATGATTTTTCTTTCAAATAAATACATCCTTTCTTCGCACCATTGTACTGGAATTGAAGGCATGGTGCATTAATCTAACACTCTGAAGAAGTGGCAAAGAATGGGGGATATGTATGAAAGTTGTTTTCTTACTGATTGGCGCTTATTTAGTTGGCAATTTCCTTACTGCAACAGTAGTCGGGAAGTTTTTCTTTAAGCAAAATATCCGTTCGGAAGGCAGTGGAAATCCCGGTGCGCGAAATGCGGGGAGGGTGTTTGGCAAAAAGGCATTCGTCCTGACATTTATCGGGGATGCACTGAAAGGGGCGCTTGTCGTCCTTGCTGCCAGATGGATGGGGATGGAAGGATGGCCTCAATTGCTATTTTTGATAGCTGTCATGTTAGGCCATAACTATCCAATTGTACATAAATTCCGTGGCGGGTTAGGCGTATCGACATTCATAGGCGGGATGTTGGCGTTCAATCCACTTGTTGTAGCCTGTTTTGTTGGGGCATTTCTTGTCCTTTATCCGATATTCAAAAGCTTTACTTTGGCGGGATTAAGCTCAATGGCTTTGTCACCGTTATTTTTGTATGCCTTAACAAGGGACTTGCCGGAAACAGTGCTTTCCTGCATAGTGATAGCCATCCTATTATTTGCGCATATAAGCGATTTCATTAGAATAAAGGACAATTGAATCAATTGTAGTCACCTTCTCAGTGGATTATAATGGAATAAACGGGTCTTTCATTCAAATGAAAGGTCTTTGGAAGGAGAGTTCTCATGAAGAAAATCCAGTCCATCACAGAGTGGCATTCCATAATCGATCAATCGAAAAATGAACCTGTTTTTTTATTGAAGCATAGCTCGACATGCTCGATTAGTGCGGCAGGGTATAGGGCATTTGAAGGGTTTGATACAGACATCCCCAAATATTACTTGGTTGTCCAAACGAACCGTCCTCTTTCGAGTGAAGTCGCAAGTGGCCTTGGCATCCGGCACGAAAGCCCGCAGCTTTTCCTGTTAAAGGACGGCAAAGCTGTATGGCATGCAAGCCATTATTCAATTAGTCAATCGAAAATCAAGTCAGCTGTAGAAGCATTTGGATAATAAGTAGATTTTTAAAAGCTTAACGGATATTTATCAAATATAGCCGGATAACCTGCAGGCATTCCTTTGGGATGTCTGTTAGTTCAGGTGAACTTGTGGTAACAATTATTGGGGGTTAGCAAGTGGAGATGAAAGGGAAGACGGTCGTTATTACAGGCGGTGCTAATGGAATTGGTGCTGTCGCTGCACAGCTTTTTGGTAAAAAGGGTGCGCAGGTTGCAATTCTTGACTATAACGAAACAGCGGGGGAAGCACTTGCTGGTGAAATGCATGCTCAGGGCATGGAGGCGGCATTTTTCAAAACGGATGTTGCAAAACGTAATCAAGTAAAAGAAACTGCAGAAAAAGTGCTTGCCCACTTCGGGAAAGTCGATGTGCTCATTAACAATGCAGGGATTACGCGAGACGCAATGCTGTTGAAAATGGAAGCAGAGATCTTCCAACAAGTAATTGATGTGAATTTGACAGGCGTCTTCAATTGTACGCAAGCCTTCCTGCCAGCGATGATTGCTGCTGGAAAAGGAAAAATCATCAACACGTCATCAATCGCAGGAACCGGCGGAAATGTCGGACAGACAAATTACGCCGCTTCGAAAGCTGGTGTCATCGGCATGACGAGGACATGGGCGAAGGAATATGGACGTAAAGGGATTAACGTAAATGCGGTAGCTCCGGGGTTCATCGAAACCGATATGATCAGTACTATACCTGGAAAAATAATTACACAAATTAAACAGATGACACCATTCGCTCGTCTCGGCAAGCCGGAAGATATCGCGAACGCCTATCTATTCCTCGCTTCGGGTGCATCAGACTTTATCAACGGAACGGTTCTTGAGGTCGATGGCGGTATGTTGAAATGAACGGAATCCTCCTTACTACAAAGGGGGATTTTTTAATTTCTTCGGATGGTTTTGGTAGGTCTAAAGCCATAAAATGAGCAAAACACCATCGAACTCGAGCAAAACGTGACCAAACTCGAGCAAAACACCATCGAACTCGAGCAAAACCCACCTCAACTCAAGCAAAACCACACCACGCATGTGAATTTCTTCACAATAAATGACACTTATCATATTAAAAGTCATGACGTTCATCTATTTTGCCAAACTCGAAAGCCCTTTAATATGATAGTTAAGAAAAAGTTTCGAGGAGGCCTTCATGCATGAGTAAGGAAAAGACAAAGCAATTACACAAAAACGTTGCACCCTATGCCAAATCGGATTTAAAAAAGAGTGTCATTCAATTGATCAACACAGTACCGCCTATTTTCGTCCTTTGGTTCTTGGCGTATCAAAGTCTATCGGTGTCCATCTGGCTGACGTTCGGCATTGCAATCATCACAGCAGGCTTCGTCGTGCGGACATTTATCATCTTCCACGACTGTACGCATGGTTCGTTCTTCAAAAATAAAAAAGCGAATGACATCGTGGGAACGATTACCGGGGTTCTAACGCTGTTTCCATATGAAAAGTGGAAGAGGGAGCACGCCATCCATCATGCAACAAGCTCTAACCTCGACAAGAGGGGTGTCGGAGACATTTGGGTCATGACTGTGGATGAATATATGGAAGCGTCGAAATGGGAACAGTTCATGTACCGGTGCTACCGGAATCCTTTTGTCATGTTCGGGCTTGGACCATTATATTTAGTGCTCATTACTGGAAGGATCAACCGTAAAGACGCGCGTAAAAAAGAACGTAACAATACGTATCTGACGAATGTCGTCCTCGTTGCGCTTTATGCACTCATGATTTGGCTTGTCGGCTGGCAGTCATTCCTCATCGTGCAAGGTTCAATCATGTTCGTAGCAGCTGCACTCGGAATTTGGCTATTTTATATCCAACACACATTTGAAGACTCGTATTTCGAAGAGGAGTCCGAATGGGATTATGTGAAAGCCGCGGTGGATGGTAGCTCGTATTACAAATTACCGAAAGTCCTTCAGTGGGCGACAGGGAACATCGGTTTCCATCATGTCCACCACTTGGCGCCACGTGTGCCAAACTACAATTTGGAGATTGCGCATGAATCCACTCCGCCTCTCCAAATGGCTACAACCATTAACATTAAAACAAGTTTAGAATCGCTTCGTTATAAGCTGTATGATCCTGCACATAAACGCTTCATTACATTTAAAGAAGTGAAGAGAACCGTAAAACGGGCAACGCCGAACATTGATTTGAAAGAATTAAAACCGAAGCGTACGAGCTTTGAGAGTAAATAAAGAAGCGGCCGCCTATCAGAATAGGTGGCTGTTTCAATTTTTTGGTATAATCAATGAAACAAAGGCGGTGACGATCATTCAAAAATGGTATAGCATCTTTCCAAGAAATCCCTGGATGAGTATTTATGCATGGGTCATATTTTGTCTATTGCCCTTCTTTTTCATTTTTAGATCATGGTCGGCCGTTGGAATATCGGTGGGAATAAGTTTACTAGCACTCTTTTTCATCTCCTATTTCTTTTCAATCAAATCAAAAAGCGGTCTCGTTTATATGTGGGTCAGCTTTGAAATTGTTATTAACGTCATCATGACGTTGCTGTTCGGATATGTATACTTATCAATCTTTACAGCTTTTTTCATTGGTAATATCCGATCGACCGTTGGTTTTTTTATCATGTATGGTTTGCATATCGCTTTCACAATCAGCGCAATCGTTGTAGGTTTTTTCGTCGAAATCGATTCGTTTTTGCCACAAGTCCATTTCATCATTATCACAGTGATCGGCGTGACTCTTCTTCCGTTCAATCTATACAACAGAAGCAAACGCGAAAGGCTCGAAGATCAGCTGGAATATGCGAATGATCGTATTGCAGAATTAATGTTAATTGAGGAACGTGAACGGATTGCAAGGGATCTGCATGATACGCTTGGACAGAAATTGTCGATGATCGGTTTGAAAAGTGACCTGGCAAGAAGGTTAGTCTTTAAAAATCCTGAAGAGGCTGAGAAGGAATTGGCCGATATCCGTCAGACCGCAAGCACAGCGTTGAAGGAAGTACGAGAATTAGTTGCAGATATGCGTGCGACAAAACTGACTGAGGAAGTGACGCGCATTGGACAAATATTGTCCGCTGCAGAAATCGAATTAAGGATTGAAGGCGTTCCGAATGTATCGAATATCCCGTCCAATGTAGAGAACGTCCTGAGCATGTGCTTGAAAGAGGCAGTGACGAATGTCGTGAAGCATAGCGATGCAAGTGTTTGCGAAGTGATGTTCAAGCATACAGCCGATGAAGTTGCCATTGTCGTTCGCGATAACGGAAAAGGCATTCAAGGAAGGGCATCTTCAGTTGGCGCAGGGTTGAAAGGGATGAGGGAACGCCTCGAGTTCGTGAATGGATTACTTGTTATCGAAGACGATGGAGGTACGAAATTGACCATTCGGATGCCAATCGTCATTACACATCAAGTCGAGGAGGAATTATCGTGATTCGAATCGTCATTGCAGAGGATCAGGGGATGATGTTGGGGGCACTCGGTTCCCTTTTGAATATGGAGGACGATATGCAAGTCGTCGGCATGGCGCGTAATGGTGAGGAAGCGGTCCAACTTGTGAAGGAACATAAGCCCGATGTATGCATCATGGATATTGAAATGCCGGTGAAGACGGGATTAGATGCGGCGGAGGAACTCATGGAGATGGATTGCAAGATCGTTATCCTGACAACATTTGCGCGGGCAGGCTATTTCGAACGCGCGCGAAAGGCCAAGGTGCGCGGCTATTTATTGAAAGACAGTCCGATTGAGGAGCTTGTAAATTCCATTCATGCCATCCAGGACGGACGCCGAATCTATGCACCCGAGCTTGTCGATATCGCGTACGAAGAGACAAGCGAAAACCCGCTCACTGACCGTGAAAGCCAAGTGCTTGGACTCGTTGCAGAAGGGAAAACAACGAAGGAAATCGCCGGAGAATTGTACCTGACGCCAGGCACCGTCCGCAATTACATATCAACAATCCTCGAGAAACTGGAAGTCGGCAATCGGATTGAAGCAATTTCAAGGTTTAAGGAAAAAGGTTGGTTTAAATAAGTTTTTAACAGGTGAGGGAACAATTCCTTTGCCTGTTTTTTTTGAATAAACGAGTAGGAGCATCTCGCGCGTCCAAAGAAGTTGGCTCACGCGTCCATAGAATCGACCCCCGCGCCCAAAGCTCCACCCTCCAAACCCTGAAAAGTCCACAAATTCGGATATCCATCACATCACCCGTATGCTATGCTTTTCATAGGAACACAAAAGGGGGATTAGTATGACACTTCACACACTTTCACATGCACAGGAACGGGATCGGCAAGATAAACTTGCCCCTTACAAAAACGAATTTTACATTCCGGCCAACTCGATTTACATGGACGGCAATTCGCTTGGTTTATTATCCAAACGGGCGGAGCGCACGTTGCATGAATTGCTTAATACGTGGAAGACGCTTGGAATCGACGGATGGACGGAGGGGGAGCATCCATGGTTTTATTTATCCGAACAGGTGGGGGAGAAAATGGCGCCGCTTGTCGGTGGCATGCAAGGAGAGACAATCGCAACGGGCTCCACGACAACAAATCTCCATCAGCTTGTCTCGACATTTTACAAGCCTGACGGCAATAAAACGAAAATCCTTGCAGACGAATTGAACTTTCCGTCAGATATTTATGCGTTGAAAAGTCAGCTGCAGCTTAAAGGATATGATCCGGATGAACATCTTGTCCGAGTGAAAAGCCGTGATGGCCGCTATTTGCAGGAAGATGACATTATCGAAGCGATGACAACGGACGTGGCGCTTATCGCTTTGCCAGCTGTCCTCTATCGCAGTGGGCAAGTGCTTGATATGGAAAAATTGACTAAGGCGGCGCATGAACGGAATATCCCTATCGGCTTCGACCTATGCCATTCAATCGGGGCAGTCGAGCACCAACTCCACGACTGGGGGACAGATTTTGCTTTTTGGTGCACATATAAGCATTTGAATGGCGGGCCAGGTTCCGTCGGTGGTTTATTCATCCATGAAAAGCATTTCGGCAAAACGCCTGGACTTGCCGGCTGGTTTGGATCGAAAAAGGGGTCGCAGTTCGATATGGATCACAAGATGGATCCTGCCGAAGACGCGGGGGCTTATCAGATCGGGACGCCGCATGTGTTAAGCTTAGCGCCAGTCATCGGCTCGCTCGAAATGTTCGAGGAAGTCGGCATGGCAGCAATACGTGAAAAGTCATTGGAATTAACGGCTTATATGCTTGAATTGGTAGAACAGGAACTCACTGATGCTAACTTCATAATCGGTAATCCGGTCGACGAAACTCGTGGGGGGCATCTATTGCTTGAGCACGAAGAGGCGGCGCGAATTTGCAAGGCGTTGAAAGAAGATGGCGTCATCCCGGATTTCCGTACACCAAACGGAATCAGGCTTGCACCGGTAGCCCTTTATAATTCATTCGAGGACGTCTGGCATACCGTTCAAAAGCTGAAGGTCATCATGGATGAAAAACGCTATGAGAAGTTTGAGAATAAACGGGGGGTCGTCGCATGACTGGGAAATGGATTGATATATCGCAGCCATTGCATAACGGCATCGCAGAGTGGCCTGGGGATACGCCATTCCAATATGAAGTCAAGTTTTTGAAAGCATTCACGGGGTCGGTTAATATTGGGCAAATGACGACAAGCATGCATACCGGGACACATATAGATGCTCCTTTCCACTACGATGATGAAGGCCTGAAAGTGGATGAACTGCCGATTGACGTCTATATCGGAAGAGCAAAGGTCATCGATGTGACAGGGCTCGAAAGTGTGGGGCGTTCGGATTTGGAAGCAATTGATTTCGAAGGTGTTGAACGGATTTTATTGAAAACGTTAAGCCGACCCGATACAGACGTTTTTCCGGAATCGTACACCGTATTGCGTGCGGATATTGGCTCCTTATTGAAGGAAAGAGGGGTACGACTTATTGGCATCGACACGCCATCCGTCGATCCCGAGCCAAGCAAGACCCTTGATGCGCACCATTCGCTCCATGATAACGGGGTTCTCATTTTGGAAAATATCGTACTTGCTGACGTCGAGCCTGGTGATTACGAATTAATTGCGTTGCCGTTGCCTATTAAAGGCGGGGACGGAAGCCCGGTTCGCGCGGTTGTCCGGAGGTGGGAAGCGTGAGCGAAAAAGGGATTCATACGGATTTCAAAGACAATATGACATACGGAGAATACTTGCGTTTGGATAAAGTCCTTTCGAGCCAGGAACGCTTATCCGGCCACCATGATGAAATGCTGTTCATCGTCATCCATCAAGTGAAAGAGTTATGGATGAAGCTCATTTTGCATGAACTTAATGCTGCAATCGCGGCAATCGAGAAGGATGAACTTCCTGAGGCGTTCAAAATGCTTGCACGTGTTTCAAGGGTTCAAGAGCAAATCATCCAGGCATGGGATGTCCTCTCAACATTGACGCCCGCCGAATACACGGAATTCCGCGAAAGCCTTGGCCGGGCATCGGGATTCCAATCCTATCAGAATCGCCTGATAGAATTCGCGCTCGGCTATAAGCAACCGCATATTTTGAAGATTTACGAGAAGGACCAAGATCTTGCTCGTGAATTAAAATCCGCATTTGAGGCACCTGGAATTTATGATGTCGCTATCCATGCCCTTCGTCAAGCAGGCTTCCCAATCAATCTCGATTTGCTGACTCGTGATTTCTCGATCACGTATCAAGGTGATCCAACGGTAGCGGCAGCTTGGCTTGAAGTGTACCGTGATGTTGACCGCTATTGGGATCTGTATCAGCTTGCTGAAAAACTTGTTGATATCGAGGATAGTCACCAACAGTGGCGCTTCAGGCATATGAAGACAGTTGAGCGCATAATCGGTTCAAAAACAGGGACTGGAGGCTCGTCCGGCGTAAAGTATTTGAGATCCGTACTTGATCATCAATTCTTTCCGGAACTCTGGGATGTACGAACGAAGTTATGAGGGAAAGGGCTGTTTATTCCAGACAGCCCTTTCAGTCAATTAATTGCAAAAAGCCTCGCCAGACTAACTCATCCGGCGAAGCTTTTTCTCATTGAAATGCAAAGTTCTTATAGTAATAAATAACGCTTAAGCAGTTGAATCAGCAATGAACCCGTCGAAATAATTTCTCATCGACTGTAGGAACCCCTCCTCGAACCGTTGTGGCCCATTGCCCCAACCTTTTAGCGCTATAGACACATAACCCGTTTGCAATTTTTGACTGACCAAATGATTGATGAATAGGAGTCAGTGGCGTAAAAGCGCATCCCCAGTAACGACTGCATCATCCCCTTTCAATGAAATTTCTACAAGATGCATACAGAAAAGTTGGAGTTGCTGAAGCGGGGATGAAAAACGTAGAGTAAGGGAGTCCATCATAGGGAATGGAATATTCATTTTTAGGATTCAAGCCCAAGGTGGCTAAATTATAGATTCTTTTCCCATTGCGAAAAAGCAGATCGTATCCAAGGAGCGTATCCGTTGGAAACTGCCCATGCACCTGCAATAAGTGAATGAACAAACGATGGCCTGCTTTTATAGTTTTTGAAGTCGTAGTGGTGCGAAGTGGGAAAAAATTGTCAAGATAATAAATGGTTGAGTCCACCTCAACAGGACGGTCCGCTGCCACCCGAATGGTAACAGATTCCGTATCCTCGCGCCGTAAAATTGGCCCTGCCAAAATCCCCGCACTCTCCATGCAAATCACCACCATCATTGACGTTGTTAGTATTAGAATATTCACATCAAAGTACGACGGTGTGTGCAGAGGGCGATGATACCAAGAACGCGACCGAATTTTCGTAGATTGTGGCCGACTTCCCGTAGAACGGTATTGACTTCCCAAAGAACGTCGGGGACTTCCCGTAGAGTGGCGTCGACTTCCCATAGAACGGTGCGGACTTCCCATAGGACGCTGATGACTTCCCGTAGAGCGGCGTTGACTTCCCATAGAACCGCATCGACTTTAGATCGCAGCTGACTCCCGTAATTCCTGATTCACCAATAAATTTATGAATAAAGCAGCTCCCAAAGCATGTTATACTGAAGTCAAATCATTCAGACAGGGGGAATCATTGGTGAATCAAACCGAGAAAACAATCTGGATAGAAAAATTGCCACTCCTCACAGAAATCGCAGAAAAAAGAGAGGTATTATGGAGAAATCCACTAAACGGTGACAGTACAGTAGGCATTTCCCAATCCGGCATTACAGCAAATGACGTCGAAGATGCAAGCAATCGTTTGAAACGCTTTGCCCCATATATCGAGAAAGTATTTCCCGAAACTGCAAATTCAAAAGGTATCATTGAATCTCCACTTACATCCATTCCTAAAATGAAAGAATCACTTGCTGTAAAATTCAACACAGATATCCCCGGGAAATTGCTTTTAAAACAGGACAATGCGCTCCCGATTTCGGGTTCTATCAAAGCACGTGGCGGCATTTATGAGGTGTTGAAGTATGCCGAAACGCTTGCCCTTGAACATGGACTCGTCAAAGAATCCGATGATTATACAAAATTTGCGGAACTGGAATTACGAAATTTATTCGCGAAACATAAGATTGCTGTTGGATCGACGGGAAATTTGGGCTTAAGCATCGGCATTATGAGTGCGAAACTTGGATTCAATGTCACAGTCCATATGTCCGCAGACGCGAAGCAATGGAAGAAGGATCTTTTACGTGAAAAAGGAGTTACGGTCGTTGAGTACGCGGATGACTACAGCAAAGCCGTCGAAGAAGGAAGACGTCAAGCCGAAGCTGATCCGCTCTGTCATTTTGTAGACGATGAAAATTCACTCGACCTATTCCTTGGATACGCGGTAGCGGGAGAACGCGTCGCGGCACAGTTAAACGAACAGGGAATAAAAGTCGATAATGATCATCCGCTCTTCGTCTATTTACCTTGTGGTGTAGGTGGGGGACCAGGTGGTGTTGCGTTTGGACTAAAGCTTCAATTTGGCGATGCCGTCCATTGTTTCTTCGCTGAACCAACACATTCCCCATGCATGACAATCGGTATGATGACAGGATTGCATGACAAAGTGTCTGTTGCAGATTTCGGTTTAGACAATCAAACAGCAGCCGATGGGCTTGCGGTAGGTACACCATCAGGTTTCGTCGGCAAAAAGATGGAACTGTTACTTGAAGGTTGCTACACAATCTCGGATGATACGATGTTCGAACTCCTTACAATGATTGCTGACACCGAAGACATTCGTCTTGAACCGTCCGCACTCGCAGGAATGACAGGGCCAATCCAAACAATTCGCCACCAAGTCACTTTCGCAGATTCGCCAACCGCAACCCATCTCGTTTGGGCAACTGGTGGCGGCATGGTGCCTGAGACGGAAATGAATATGTATTATGGAATCGGCAGGGCAAGAACTGAAGGATCAGGGAAATAAGCAGAAAAATCGACAGGAAATAATGACTGATTTCCCGGGAAATCGACACACTTCGGGAAATATTTTGTCAATTGTGACTGAGGAATGTTGAGTTGGCCGCATTCCTCAGTGGAGTCAATCGGGAAATGAAACTGGGGAAATTATAAAAGCTGTGAAATAATGTTCTTCGCTCACGTGGTAGGATAATTGAAAAATGAATTAATTCTAAACAAGAAGGAAAGATATATATAGGCATTGAACTTATTTAGGGTGAGTGATTATTTCATCTCTATATCAGGAGGTTGTTAGGTATGTCGAGAGAATTATGGTTGAACCTGCCAGTGAGAGAACCAGAACGGGCAAAGGCGTTTTATACCGAGCTCGGTTTTCGGTTGAATGAGCAGTATGCGAGTCAAGAAGGCTCATTCAGCTTGATCATCGGCGACAATCAGGTTGTTTTAATGCTCTTCCCGGAATCCACGTTCCACGGACTTGCTGGTAATGCGGTTGCAGAATCGTGGCAGGGTACTGAAGTGTTATTCAGTCTGGGGGCGAACTCCAGAGATGAAGTTGATGAGTTCGCCTTGAAAGCCGAACGTGCCGGCGGAACTATATACAGCAAGCCTGGCGAAAAGGGTGGCTGGATGTACGGCTGCGGTTTTGCCGATCCAGACGGTCATCGGTGGAATGCGTTGTACATGGACATGAGCAAACTGCCTCAAGGCTGAAAACCCGATTCGCCATTCCGTGACGAGTGTCTAAACAGAAACTCAAATTAGGTTACTTAACTGATGGGTGCGATTGTTTAATATGAGCAATCGTACTTTTCTCCCCAACAACCCTTGTTACATCATTCACTCACTTTTCATCTCCTTATGCGAAAACGGACATTTCCCGACAATCGGTTCAATGTCATCACCGATAAAGAATTGCTTCCATTCATTATGGGTTGGGTCTCCGTAATGGCTTATATCCGGATGCTTCGGCAATTGATCCCACACTTCGACACGTTCACGCACCTTTTCGCGAGACATAATGCCTCCTTTTTCAGTGCCCTTCAATCCTTCGAAAATACGTCTTGGTTGGAAGCCGAGCACCATTGATTGCCCCAAATCCCGTGTCTTCCGCTGCTTATAGGCAGGCGCATTTCCAAACACAAAAATTGGCTCGCCGCCAAAATGGAAATCCCACAAATAATGATCGGGATCGCGGGGACTATCAGCTGGCCATTCCACCACATCCACGTCATGCAAATATTGTAGAATGTCCCAAAACTGCTTCCGATACGCCTCCAAATCAGCCTCCGTTTCAAAAGGCTCTACGAAGACGAACAGTCCATGCCGTTTATGCTTCGGATCATCGAACAACTTCAAAAATGCATAAAGTGCAGAAGGCAAGTTTGACCAATCCTTCTGCGTCACATACGCATAACGTAATTCACCCTTCAATTCACCGCCCATGCCGAAATAGCACGGAAACGTCTTATCCGTCACGGTTTCATGGAACGTCCGATAGCTTTCTAATAGCCATTTCGGCAAAGCAAGCCGAGCTGTAAAATCCTCTTTCGTCAACAACGTATTTGTCTTTTCATTTATCAATTGCTATTCCCTCCAATCCATATTCAGTTATTCACTTTCCTCATCAGGGAAGCCTAAAACAAGGTGTTTAGTTTGAACAGAAAAGGGAATAGTTGAGATGGAGTAAAAAGATGTGGAGGATGAATGCATGAGTTCCCCTGTAGAAGATCAATCAAAAACCAATGTTAATACAGAATATGATACTTTAAAGAGAGTTATCCTTTGCAAGCCGAAATTCATGGCGATCGAAGATGTTATCAACGACACCCAAAAACAATACGCAGACGAAAATATTGATAGGGACCTGGCAATGAAGCAACATAAGGAATTTGAAATGCTTCTCCGTGAACATGGTGTGGAAGTGATCACACTCCCTTCCTCGGAACAATTTCCTGAGCAAGTGTTCACGCGCGATATCGGCTTCACGGTCGGAGAGGATATATTCGTTTCCGAAATGGCAAGCGATATCCGAAAAGGTGAAGAAGAGGCGCTCGAGGAATTTCTCGAGGATGAAAACATCCCATACCAGACGACGACGGACCGAGTTGAAGGCGGGGACGTCATTGTCGATCGCAATAAAGTGTACGTCGGCATCAGTAGCCGTACGTCTGAAGAAGCAGTTCGCAATTTACAACGAGATTTGCCAAAACACAAGATCATTCGCGTACCATTCAATGAAAAATACTTACACCTTGATTGTGTATTCAACATACTGTCCCCCGAAATTGGCCTCATCTTCCCGGAAGCCCTATCAGCAGACATGGTCGAAACACTCTCAAACACATACAAGCTGATCGACGTGTCCCCGGAAGAACAATTTACAATGGGCACAAATGTATTATCCATTGGGGGCGGCAAAGTATTCAGCCTTCCACAAAACGCAAACGTCAACACAGCAATGCGCGCCCACGGATTCGAAGTCATCGAAGTCGACTTCTCCGAAATCATCAAATCCGGCGGCTCGTTCAGATGCTGTTCAATGCCCCTCGAACGAGAATGAAACCTCACATGACGTGAGGTTTTTTGATGGAATAAACTACAAAAACGCATAACTACCAATTCTCACGCATAAAACTTCAGAAAGACGCATAAATTCGTTCAAAACCTCATAAAGCCGCCAACTAACGCATAAATCACCATTTACACGCATAAATCGCCTCAATCACGCATAAAATTACCGCAGCGCAATACAAACACCTATAAATATAATCCAGCAAGAAAAATACCCAACACCTCTTCGTAAATCTCATCCAACTGACTGATTGGCAATGGGTTAATTCCAGAGCCCATTTCAACAGTAAATCCAGGTCTTCTCCAATCTTGAATAAACCAATCCTTGTAGCCTGCATAGCTTTCGAGTGTTTGGACCGGCGTATATCCGCTTACCCGGCTAAATTCATTGGCCATCGCTTCCGACTCAGGCGGTTCCAACCCCTGATATCCCCAATAGATGACCTCGCCTTGCGTATGGAACGCAAGTACATGCGCAAAATCCCTTTCCCTCGTCAAATCTGCCATCGCAATCGCTTCCGGTTCAGAAAGTGGTCGTTCTCCACCGTAATCCCTTGGACCCGGGGTTTTCGGATTGCGTGCCCGTTCCAAATCCCAATTTGCAGGGAACTGATCATTCAAATCGACACCCCGAATATTCGCCTTCCATCCTGAGAAATCCGTACTCCCATTATTCCACTCCACAACTCTCGTTCTCCACGGCTCCGTCTCCGGTGGCCCTTGCTGGACAAGTGTAACGCCGTCAGGATTTACCATTGGGACAATAGACAAAGTGGATTGCTGGTACAAAGGGATAGTAGATAAGCCGCGTATCGGAGTTTGATTCGTAAGAGATAGCAAATAATCATTGAGGAAGGTCATAACGACTGGCGTTGTAATCCATTCATTCGCATGGAAGGAAGCATTGTAATGAACCCGTTTCGGACCGGTTCCAATGCGAATCTCAGGAATGCTCTTTCCAAGAACCGAATTCCCGATAGAAGTGTTCAATATGAAGGGATACACAGATTGAAGCCTTCTCAAGTCGTTCACCATCGTCTCATAGCCATACGTCTGCTTCCCGTTGACAAGCCTCCATGTGATGCGCAATGGAACGCGGATAGTCTGCCCGACTTGAAGGCGATTTGGAACCAGCATTGGATTCACAAGGAAAATTGCCTCAAGAGGGATATTTCTTTGCTGCGCGATCAACCACAAAGAATCCCCTTGTTTGATTGGCACCTCAAATGCGACATATCCCGGAATTCGAATCCGTTGCCCCACCGAAAGAATCTGCAAATTTGCATCACGATTCGAATCTATGATCAATTGAAGCGGAACCCTAAACAACTGGCTATAATACCAGAGCGAATTTCCAGGTCGCACTGTAATGTCCACGTAATTCCTCCTCTTTACATAACTCATACCAGTATATGAAGTATGATCGGGGATGTAATACTCGCTTTAGGAAGGAACGCTTAATGAACAGTGTTAGCCATTTCCGCCCAACAAAAAAAGGCTACCCGAAGATAGCCTCCGAATAGCCTTGTAAAATGTTTATCAAAGATAGATGTAAGCAGAATTATTCTGCTTGCATCTATCCTTTACCGATTTACACTCAAACATCCGATTCAATAATCTGATCCTTCGAGTCATCGAACAAACTTTCATAAGCAACCAACGTCACACCCAACTCTTTCTCAAAAGCACTCAAAGCCTTCATCTGCTCATCATTCAACTGTGCAAGCGGTTCGCGTTCCGGCATCATTCAAAAATCACTCCCTATAAAGTTTATAGTTAGCGTATCCAATTCGGTTAAATCTATGTGGAAAAGAAGTTTATTGAACGTTGAAAATGAGTTGTTAAACATTTAGCTGCCGAAGATAAACGGAGTGATATAATGGAATTAATATATTTTCTATAATTGTGAATTGAGCACCAACTAAGTATGAACTATTGAAAGGGTGAAAGTAAATGCAAGAAGGAATATACGAGCAGTTAATAAATAATAAAATTAAGAGTGAATTAGAAGAGCTACCTGATATCTTTGCTGTGGGGAAGGAAGGGATAGATGAAGCAGAGGCAAGAGTGCTTTTATCCAGTTATATCTCAACAGTAACTAAAAATGCATTATCACATATTCGAGATGGTGGAAATAAGGAGGATGCCCTTCTTAGACAAATTCAAATTTGTAATGAAATTATTGATGTACTTCATCAAAAATTAGACGATGCTGATTTTGAGGAGCTTAAATTAGATGAGCATGCTGAAATTCTGACCTCCATCTATAAGACAATTAATACGGCTCAATCCTTAGGTAAGAAGAAAATACTTCGTCCCATTACACCTTTAACGCAAAGCTCGTTATTCACCGGATCACATGCTGAGCCTAATATGTTAGAGGAGTTGAAAAAGGAAATTGCCACTTCGGATGAAATTGAGTGGCTTGTATCTTTTATAAAATGGTCTGGACTTCGAATTATTATCGAAGAGCTTCGTGACTTCACCGAACGAGGGGGCTATCTGAAAATCATCACTACCTCGTACATGGAAGCCACTGACTTTAAAGCACTTGAAGAATTAAGTAAGCTGTCCAATACCGAAATTCGTGTTTCGTTAGATAAAGACAGAACACGTTTACATGCGAAAGCTTATTTATTTAAACGTAAAACAGGATTTAGTACTGCTTATATAGGCTCGTCAAATCTTTCAAATCCAGCATTAACATCAGGGCTTGAGTGGAATTTAAAAGTAACGGAGAAAGATTCATTTGATATTATACGAAAGTTCGAAGCTACATTTGAAGGTTACTGGAATGACGAAGAGTTTAAAAGTCTGTCTGCTGATGATGAAGAAAACTGGTCTAAGGTTCGCCAATCATTAATAAAAGATCAAGTAGCAGAGACAAAAGAGCAATATTTCCTTGATATTCGGCCGTATCATTATCAGCAAGAAATACTAGATGAACTTGAAGTGGAGCGTACTGTTCATGGACATATGAAAAACTTAGTTGTGGCGGCTACAGGAGTTGGGAAGACTGTCATTTCTGCATTTGACTTTAAGCGATTCCTACATAAGAAACCAAATGCAAAGTTACTATTTATTGCACATCGTGAAGAGATTCTTAAACAAAGTATGTATACTTTCCGCGCGATACTTAAGGATGCTAACTTTGGTGAAATGTTTGTTGGTCGTTTTGAACCTATTTCTTTTAATCATCTTTTTATGAGTATTCAGAGCTGGAATAGTCGAAAGATGATAGAAAAAACAACCGCTGACTTTTATGATTTTATCATTGTGGATGAATTCCACCATGCGACGGCGCCTACATATCGGGCCTTATTGGAGTATTATGAACCAAGTATTCTATTAGGGTTAACTGCTACTCCTGAACGAATGGACAATCAAAATGTATTAGGCTATTTTGACGATAGAATCGCATCCGAAATGAGATTGACAGAGGCAATTGACCGAAAGTTATTAAGTCCTTTTCATTATTTTTGTGTGACAGATAATGTAGACCTGTCGGCCATTAAGTGGTCAAGGAGAGGTTACGATACAGACGAGCTTACAAAAGTTTACACATCTAACGATCGAAGAAGTGATCTTGTCATCCAGAGCATCAATCGCTATGTTACTGATTTGAATCAGGTAAAAGCATTGGGTTTCTGTGTGTCAGTTGAGCATGCAAAATATATGGCTGCTTACTTTAATTCAAAGAAAATTCCTTCCATCGCTTTACACGGGGATTCGTCTGATCATGAACGGGATACAGCGAAAAGAAAATTGATAAGCGGTGAAATTAAATTCATTTTTGTTGTGGATTTATACAATGAGGGAATTGATATACCGCAAGTTAATACAGTTTTATTCCTTCGACCTACAGAAAGTCTAACTGTTTTCTTGCAGCAATTAGGACGTGGTTTACGTCTATCGGATAACAAGGATTGTCTGACTGTATTGGATTTTGTGGGGCAAGCTCATGCTGATTACCCGTTCGAAGAAAAGTTCCGAGCGCTTGTTGGACGGACAAAGCACTCGATTAAGCACTATATAGAGAATGGTTTCTTTCATTTGCCGAAAGGATCCGTCATTCAAATGGAGAAAATAGCAAAGGAGTACATTTTACGTAACGTAAAAGATGTGAAAAACACGAAGCAGAACTTGATTAAAAAGCTTAAATATTTTGAGGAAGATACAGGGGAGAAGCTAACGTTATCAAACTTTCTTCATTATCATCATCTTACACTTGCGGATTTTTATGGAACAGGTAGAAATAGGTCATTTGAAAGGTTAAAGGTAGAAGCTGGAATATCTGAGCCCTTTCAAAGTGAGTATGAGGGGATTTTTATAAAGCGTATTCATTCATTGTTCCATTTGGATTCGGTGGACCTTATTAGGTTTTTACAGAAGTACTTGGAAGATGGTGTAATTGAAAACGAAGAACAACAGTTGATGGTTGGAATGCTCTATTATTCTTTCTTTGACACTCCGCCAAAAAATGCAGGTTTTGAATCGATGCATGCCGGAGTACAAGAGCTTTTTGCAAATGATGTACTGAAAAAAGAGATTCTTGAGGTTCTTGAGGTATGTATGGGGCGAATTCTTTCGGTTGAAAAACCTTCACCATTTGAATTTACATCGCCACTTCGAGTACATGCGCAATACACCTCAGATCAAGTCCTTGCTGCATTTGGTTACTTTAATGAAGACGTTAAACCTGCATTTAGGGAAGGGGTCAAATATTTCGAGGATAAACAGACTGACATCTTTTTCATTACGCTTAACAAGTCGGACAAGGACTTCTCACCATCAACACAGTACGAGGATTATGCTATTAGCGATATGTTATTTCATTGGCAATCACAAAATAAAACATCTGACACAAGCCCGACAGGAAAGAGATATATTAATCAACGGAAAACAGGAAACAAAATCGCTTTGTTTGTCCGGGAGTATAGGCAAAAAGATAGATATACATCACCTTTTGTGTTCTTAGGAACGGCAGATTATGTAAGACATGAGGGGAATAGGCCGATTAGTTTTGAATGGCGTTTACATGAAGCAATGCCGGCTCGATTGCTAAGGGAAGCTAAAAAGGGAGTTCAATAAGGATATAGGAGGCTACCAATGTTCATCATCAACACAGAAGCAGCCATCTACAAAGACAACCACTATTTAATCTGTAAACGCAGTGAAAAGGAAGAACACGCCCCAGGGGGGATAGCGCTAATTGGTGGAAAAGTCGAATTGGAAGGTGCGTCATCTAATATTTTAGAGCGCACAATTATACGGGAAGTGGAGGAGGAAGTGGGACTTATCATCGAGGGGCGACCACGTTATGTGCATAGTACAAGCTTCGTGACGGATCATGGGGAGCCGGTGGTGAATGTCATTTTCTTATGCGAGGAATTCAGTGGTGAGCCGTATGCGGTGAGTGCTGATGAGGTGGCGGATTTGTATTGGATGACGCCTGAAGAAGTGTATAAGCATCCCGATGCCAAGGAGTATTTGAAGGATTATATTCGTATGGCGGAAGATGTTCGGGTTAAGGGGATTCCAGTTTAATTGAGTGAAAGGTACCAGGTTGAGAGACCGAGCAAGGTTGCAACATATAGCGGGGGGGATTCCCGCCGGGTAAGAATTAGCCATTCGCCCGTAGCGAGTCTTAGTGGATGAGGGGTAACCTTCATCATTAAGCGTAGACAGTTAGACGGCGGGCCAAAAGCCAAAGAAAAATTTTCATCCGAATGAGCTGAATCCATCACTCATTCGTTTTTTTGTGTTGGTATGAACTCCTGCCCGCCTGTAAGCACTAAGCTGCAAAGCATATAACGTCTCCGTGATTCACGGGCATCGAGTTAATCCGTTTCGGCGGAACGGAATAGGTAACAGTTCTTCCAAGATGATCAACAATTGTTTTCATGTTCCTCCTTCCTTTTGAATGAAATAAATGACCTTGTGAATGTTTTCGCAAACATGACAAAGTTTCGTGTCTACTTTGTGAAAACATTCACAAACAAGTTGTTCGCCCTTTTCTTCCGCGTTATAGTAAGAGTAACAAAAGGTTATAACCCAATGAAACATCACATAGGAGGAATTGACATGAAACAAATTTTTGAGAATAAAATAGTTGCTGCATTGCTCACAGTATTACGCGTTTGGTTAGGTGTTCAGTGGTTGAAAGCTGGTTTTGGAAAAGTATCGACAGGGTTTGATGCAAGTGGATTTATACAGGGAGCCATCGCGAAATCGCAAGGAGAAAATGCAGTTGTACAAGGATGGTATGCTTCGTTTCTTGAAACCGTAGCCCTTCCGAACTCTGGACTATTTAGCTTCCTTGTTGCATGGGGAGAATTACTGGTTGGATTGGGCCTCGTTCTCGGTGCATTAACAATTCCGGCATTGGTAGCTGGCGGCTTTATGAATTTGAGTTTCCTTTGGGCAGGAACAATCAGTTTAAATCCTACTTTGTTGTTAGTCGCCGTACTTCTTTTAGTCATGGCGAAAAGTGCAGCTTACTTTGGCATCGATCGTCTCTACATTCCGACAATCAAAAAAGATGTCGAAAATAGACGTTTGGATCCAGCAATTGGTACAAGTGCCGGTTAACGGTATAGAATTTGAAAAAGCTTGTTTTGTCCCAATAGACAAAACAAGCTTTTTTTTACTACAATTATATTTTTTTATTGTGATCTTGGTTGGAGGATTATATTCGAATGGCGGAAGATGTTCGGGATAAGGGCATTCCCGTATAATCCGCATTTGTTCAATACGAAGGCTTGTCCGAATTGTTCGGTGATAATACTTTCAATGCGAACGTATGTGTGGTAAAATAAAAAACAATAGCATAGGTATCCCTAAGATGATCGGTCATTTCCCGTGGAGGGAGGTGGTCGATGTGACTGAATTTGAAGCACTAATGCTCGTTTTTACATTCGCGGCATTAATCGTAGCTCTTTTGTCAGCAAAAAACGAAAAAAAATAATCCATCCTTGAGTTAGAGGCTCATTTAGGATGGATTATTTTCCACTACTAACTTCCGATCCCCTTGGGGACCTATTGCTATTCTATTGACCGTTCAATGTACTAGATTGGACGGTCTTTTTTACTATATACGCTACTACCTTTAGTATACATAAATCATGGTTTTTATTCAACTTGCGGGATACGTAAGTTTCTTGAATTTATTTTCCTGAGAGAATTCGTCGAGACCTCATGCGTTCGTCCCGCTGTTGCAGTACGAACGCATTTTCGGTATAATGGGGACAATATGACTTAGAATAGGATGATATACAAATGAACAAGACAAAGCATTGTATTTTGAATAAAGATGCTGCCAACTTACAAGAAATACCTGACGGGTCTGTTTCATTAGTTATAACATCCCCACCATATCCGATGATCGAGATGTGGGATGAAATTTTCATGAAGCAAAAACCGGAAATAGAAGAGCATTTAATGACTGAACCATATAAAGCATTCGATCTCATGCATGATGTTTTAAACGATATTTGGGAAGAAGTAGATAAAAAAGTAGCGAATCATGGCTTTGTTTGTATTAATATCGGAGATGCAACGAGGACAATCAATGGACACTTCCAAATGTACTCCAACCACTCGAAAATCATAGAGAAATTCGTTTCAATGGGGTACTCGGTGTTACCGGATATCATTTGGAGAAAAACGACAAATGCCCCGAATAAATTCATGGGTTCAGGTATGCTGCCTTCCGGTGCTTATGTTACGTATGAACATGAATACATACTTATTTTCCGTAAAGGTGGAAAACGTGTATTTAAAAACAATGAAAAAGCTCTTCGACAGGAAAGTGCATTTTTTTGGGAGGAACGAAATCAATGGTTCTCCGATCTGTGGGAGTTCCAGGGTAAATCCCAGAAGTTTAAAAACATCGCAAGTGGGCGCGAAAGAAGTGCCGCCTATCCATTCGAACTTGCCTATCGCCTCATAAATATGTATTCGATGAAAGGCGACACGATTCTTGACCCATTTGTTGGAACTGGTACGTCAATGTTTGCTGCGATGTGTACGGGGCGTAATAGCTACGGGGTAGAAATTGATCCGCTCCTTGCAGAAACGGTTACAAACAATGCATTATTGCTCAAGGAACAGCTGAATGACATTGTCGTTAAACGATTCCAGCGACACACAGAATTTATCGAACAGCAATTGGAGCTTGGTAAAGATAAATGGTATGAGAATGATCATTTGAATACAAAAGTAAAAACACGGCAGGAAACAAATATCAAATTATCGATAATTAATGACATTTTTCACGAAGATGAATTTGTAACAGTCACTCATGAGGATCTAAATCCGAAGGAATAAACACTTCAATATTCCTACTGCTTTTATTCACCTTATAGGTAACGATAGGAACGTCGATTTGCTCTTTTGACTTTTTCAAACTCTCGTATGATTCGGGCTTAACGGAAATCGGCGTTCCTCCAATATATCCATCAATTCCTTTGCTTTCATCTGCAGCAGACGAAACGGCAAAAGGCACATCGAAATGTTCACTAACTTTTTGTATGATTGCTTTTTGTACATATAAGCCGTTGTACGTCTTATCGATTAGTAAATCATCTAACCACTTATCAACAAGCGATTCATCGATTAACTGAATGGCCTCTTTTAACCGTTCGATTTGCGGAAGAATCCTTGCCTTTGCACGTTCTTTTGCCGCCGGCTCACGATCTGTATACCAGTTTTCCCAGTCTTCAATGGAGGGAGCAGGTATTTCATCCAAAAACTCTTGGAAATACGTTGCCATCGGTCCCACGACATTTGGGCGGGTCCCTTGTGCGTTGCTATTCGCCAAATTCATGAGTTGTGTTGTATATTTTGGAAACTCGCGTGGAACGGTGTCATTTGCGGCATAAATATAATCGGTGTTTATTTTCCCTATCGTTTTCATTTAAACCCTCTCCTTTATCGTTCTTACTCTATCTTATAACATTTTAGTGTAATAATGAAAACAGCGTCCACGGAAATTCCCGTAGGCGCTGTTTTACTTTCTATTCAACAATTTTAAATTCTACATCCCCTACACCGAAATTGAGGAAAACGTCTATGATAACATCAGACTTCGCGTACGCTTCATTGACGTAAACACCATCTTTTTGCTTGATAAAGTCTCTCGTGCCCAATGTGCCAAGCCCTTTCGAGACGTTTATACGGACACCCGTATCCTTTGGAAGGATGAAGGTCACATCCCCAACACCCAAATCCACATCCGCACGGAACCCTTTTTTCCACTTCCCACTTAGGTCAATGGTAGAATCACTAACACCGCTATTGATTACGAGGCTATTCAGTTGAATGCCTCTCAAATCCAATGTTGAATCTGAAACACCCATATCGATCTCCAAGTCGATTGGAATATCATTGGTCAGTTGTAGATCCCAATCATTCTTCCATTTGCGTTTATTGAATCCTAACATTGTGACAGAACCTTGCTTAATGTCAACGTGGCCGACATTTTTACGTAGCTTATAATTCACTTTCGGCTCAAGTTTTTTATGGTTATAAGAAAAATCCCCACTAACCCACTCCTTGGAGTCTCCGCTGATGTACAGGTTTCCTACACCAAAGTCGATATTCACTTTTAAAGATTCCGCGTTGTCTTTTGTAATCGAAACCTCGTCCCCAGCAGCACTCGCCGACCATTTGTTGTACCCGTAAATCCCTAATATGACAATTAAACCAGCCGTTAGGGCAATCCATAATAGTTTATTCACAAATATGTTCTCCTCTCATCCCTTTTCATTAATCATAGCTTATTTTATAGAATAATCTACCAGTCGCATGAATGATTTTACAGTAAGTCTAAGGACTGAGAAGTAAGTAGTGTCCAAGCATTTAAACATGTTTTGCTCGCTTCATTAATACATTGGATAAAAGACATGGTGAAAGGATGAGGGATTGAAGCGGGTGTTACTTTATGGAGCTACCTTCGTTATAGGATTGGCATTAGGTATTATTGTAACGGTTCTAATGGAAATGTAGTATGGTATCGGTAAGTTTTTTTGTATCGATTGTGCACTTAACTCCTATCCCGCTTAACTAACAGCGTAAATTAAGACGAGGGAGGATATGCGTGGGGGCAGAGTGTTGTGGGGCTTTGACGAATCCTTTTTCCATACAACGGGAAAGGAGGTTTGAGCATGTCGCTCTTTTTTGAAGATGAAATTCGAAAAGTAATGGGTAAAGCTGGTACTTCCGGGATGAACGAAATCATATCACAGGATCCTCGTAGAAATGGCCGGCTTGCGAGTAACCATACTCACCAATTAGAAGGGGAGAGTAAAAGTAAGGAACAGAGTCCACGTCGTAGACCGCGGTGGATTTGATCGGAATGAATCTATCTTCTATTTGAGAAGTTGCGAATACAATGAGTCCATCTTTGAACGAGATCTTCGTTTGGGTGGATTTTTTATTTACTCGTTTCTTTCTTTGATTCCACAAATGCAGGGTATACTTATTGTAAGGATGCTCAATAAGGAAGTGGAAACTATGATAAAGACTGATGGAATCGGATGGAATTTCGACAACAGCTATGCTCAGCTGCCCAATGAATTTTATGCGGAAACCTTGCCGGAACCGTCATCATCACCTGAATTGGTGATTTTGAATTACCCTTTGGCCGCTTCACTTGGATTGAATGAAAGGGCGCTCGAAGGTGAAGATGGACTTGCTGTTTTTGCAGGAAACAAGATACCTGAAGGCGCACAACCGATTGCGCAAGCATACGCGGGACACCAATTCGGGCACTTTACAATGCTTGGTGACGGACGGGCCGTATTGCTTGGAGAACAAATAACTCCATCCGGCAAAAGAGTGGATATACAGCTGAAAGGCTCGGGCAGGACTCCATTTTCGAGGGGCGGCGATGGTCGCGCGGCACTTGGACCGATGCTGCGTGAATTTATCATTAGCGAGGCAATGCATGCCCTTCGGATTCCCACCACTCGGAGCCTATCAGTCGTTGTAACGGGAGATCCGGTGCACCGGGAAGAGACACTTGAAGGAGCCGTTATGACAAGAATTGCGGCAAGTCATCTGCGCGTTGGAACGTTCCAATACGCTGCTGCACGGCAAGTCATTGCTGATTTACGTGCTTTGGCGGATTATGCAATCGAACGACACTATCCCGAAGTATCGGGTGATGCGAACCGCTATGAGTCACTGCTTCAAAAGGTAATTGATCGCCAAGCATCGTTAATCGCCAAATGGCAGCTTGCCGGATTTATTCACGGCGTCATGAACACGGATAATATGACAATAAGCGGTGAAACAATTGACTACGGGCCTTGTGCGTTCATGGATGCATATGATCCAGCGACCGTCTTCAGTTCCATTGACAGGCAAGGTCGCTACGCCTACGGCAATCAACCCGGCATCGCAGAATGGAATCTTGCTCGTTTCGCGGAAACACTCATACCACTCTTGCATGATGATCAGGAAGAGGGAATTAAGATTGCGGAACAAGTATTGTCCGGATTTGGTAAACTGTATCATTCGTATTGGCTATCCGGGATGAGAAGCAAACTTGGCCTTTTCAATGAAGAGGAACAGGATGTAAAGCTTGCGAGGGATCTCTTGCAATTGATGAAGACCAATCACGCGGATTATACGAATACTTTCCGGGCTTTGACAAATGATCGACTCGAGGAGTTGCCAATGTGTAAAACCTCTGGATTTGACGAATGGCTTGAACGCTATCAGGACAGACTTTCTCGTCAATCACAATCGGATGAAGAATGTAAACAATTGATGCGGGACAACAACCCAGCAGTAATCCCACGTAACCACCGGGTTGAGGAAGCAATGGATGCAGCGATTGAAGGGGACTTCAGTGTGATGGAGCGCTTATTGGAAGTACTTGCCGACCCTTACGCTTACACGGCTGAACAAGCTGAATACACCGCGCCGTCCACATCGACAACCCCTTATCAGACGTTCTGCGGCACTTGAGAATGAAGAAGAATCCGCGGCAGTCGCCACGGATTCTTTTTATTGCATAAGTCTTGCTTTCTGGTCAACGGCATCCACGGCATCTTCAAGGGACATGCCTCTCATCGATACAACAGGGAAATCAAATTCATGTGTATTCCCTTCGTTGATGGCACGAACTACGCCGATATCATAACCTTTGACATCTTCATCCGTGTTAAACATCTTTGCTTCGTACCCTTTAGCTTGAAGGGCTGTCATAACGTCTTCATACGGTTGTTCAACAGCAATTTTAATCAATTCAGTTTCCTCCTTTGCTCGAAAAATGGTTTCAATATACTGTTCCCGTTGGGTGGGGATTTATGAATGAAGATTTTGAGAGATATCTATTGAATAGGCACGTTTATCTGTCGAATACTTAAATTTATCTATTGAATCCGTGAATATATCCATCGAATACGTGATTATATTTCCAAAACGGGACTTTCTGCTTAAACTAAAATACATAAATGCAAAAATAAAATGAACCTTTTCCGGTTTCCGCTGTCTAATGTATAGGAAGGGCGAGTGAGGTGGGGAAATGAACGAGAGAGAGATAAGTGAAAAAGCGATTGGCGGGGACGACGAAGCCTTTCTTTCACTAATGCAAATTCATAAAGAAGCACTATTACGAACAGCAATCGCCTTCTTGAAAAATGAACAGGATTCATTGGAGGCGCTACAGGAAGTAACCTATCGAGCGTATAAAAAGATTCATACTGTCAGGGAACCAGCTTATGTAAAGACATGGCTCATCCGAATTATGATGAACTATTGCCAAGATCAGTTGAAGCGAGGAAAACGCTATGTCATGACTGACAAAGTGGACGAAACGACCGGCAAAGAAGATGACTATCGATTGGAATTGGCTGAAGCACTTGCCACATTGAAACCAGATGAACAGCAATTGATTTATCTGAAATACTTTCAAGACGTGAAGATAAAAGAGATTGCGGAAATTTCGAGTATACCGGAAGGCACTGTCAAATCGAGACTGCATAAAATTTTGAGGTCGCTTCGAGCCCACTTCGGGGATAAAGGAGGAATGGATCATGTATGAGAAGGAAGAAGAAAAACTGTTGGAGATGAAAGAGCAGTTGGAGAAGATCCAACTTCCTTTAGACGAAGCGGACGAGGCGATTCGGCAAGGATTTGACCGGGCGAAGCGTGAAAAGATCAAGGCAAGGAAAAAACGGACCCGGGTTTGGTCATTGGTTGCCGCGGCATTTCTATTTGCCACCTTTGTTACGTCTATCCGCGTGTCACCGGCATTTGCAAACGCGGTGGCGTCAATACCGGGCATGGAGAAGTTTGTGGATTTAATTCAGTATGATAAAGGCCTGGAAGCCATTTTTAAAAATGATTATTATCAAAAGGTAGATTCATTCCAAACGATAAATGGGCTGACGTTGACGATAGACGGTGCAATTTTGGATGAAACGGGTATGAATATTTATTACACATTCAAATCAATAGATAGATTGGAGTCACTTTCTATCAAGACTGTTGACTTAAAGCATGAAGAGGGGATTCCAGCAAGCGGCATTTCTTACGGAGGTATAGACGTTGATAATAATCCGAAGGAAGTAGCCAATCGGGTTACATACCATTTTGAAAATCCGGTGCAATTTAAGAATCTATCCTTCATTTTGGATATGGATGTTACATTCCAAGGGGAAGATATTTCGTTTTCATTGCCATTCGAATTACGGGAGAACGTAAAACCGGGGAGGACTTTCGTATTGAATGAAGAAATCGAGATTGAATCTCAAAAATTAACGATCAAGGAAATCACCATTTATCCTTTACGTGTAGCTGTAAAAGTTGCCTTTGATGAAGCCAATACGAAGAAGATCCTTAAATTTGAAGATATGCGATTAGAGGATGAAAAAGGCGAGGTGTGGGGCTCCATCATGAACGGCGTGACGGCAATGGGCAGTGAAACTTATTTTCTACAAAGCAATTACTTTGAGCAACCCAAAAAGCTCTACCTCCGTATCAATAAAATGCAGGCGTTGGATAAGGATGAAGCAACATTGCTTGTAGACACGGAAAAAGGCCAAATATTAGATGGTCCGAAAGATGGAAAGTTGCAGATTTTAAGCGCATCGAAAGCGGGATTGCATATTATTATGCCGGACTCAGGAGGGGATCAATATCACTCTTACGACATCTTTTCGACAGGCATAGATGCAAATGGTAAAGAAATATATATTTCATCAACGGGTATGTATATGGAAGAAGAAATCAGGCATTGGGATATGACGTTTGAAACAACTGATTATACCAACCCACTTCGCTTTGACCTAACGAATTACCCGAATTATATTACAGGTAATGTAAAAGTGGAAGTGAAATAGGTGGAAAAAGCGCTTGTCCGGAGGAGTGGACAGCGCTTTTTCTGTGGTTTGTATGATTCAAAAGTCCCGGTACGAGCAAAACTATGCTGAACTCGAGCATAACACCTCCGAACTCGAGCATAACTATGCCTAACTCGAGCAAAACCACATCAAACTCGAGCAAAACTCGACTCTATTTCTACAATGAGCCATCAAAAAATTCATTCGTCAAGTCGCCGTTTACTCCGATGGCAGCTGCACTCCCGGAACCGGCTGCGATAATGAGTTGGGAGGGGACAATATTCGCTGCATCCCCGGCGGCGTAGACATTCCAAACATTTGTCCTACCATATTCATCAGTTTTAATGCCGCCGTATTCATTCAGGTCACAACCAAGCTCCTCCGCGAAATTGTTGGGGTGGCTCCATAGGGGAGTGACGAATCCTCCGTATCGGTCAATAAGCGTGCCATCTTCGAGGCGAACGCTTCGAAGCTGTCCGTTTTCGCCTTCCAGCCCGGAGATAATGTCTTCATATACTTGAATTCCCTTGGCGAGCAATTGATCATGTTCTTCTAACTCAAGCCGACCCTCACCGTTCGTGAAAACTACCAAGTCCCGGCTCCATATGTACACTTCCTTCGCAAGCTTGAATACATTTTTATCCGCGATAACGGCAAGTGGTCGATCACGTAGCTCCCATCCATCGCAATAGGGGCAACTAAATATACTCGTTCCATAGAACTTCTCGATATTAGGGATGTTGGGTTGTTCGTCCTTTAATCCTGTTGCCAAAATGATTTTACTGCAGTGAAAGACCTCTTTTTCGGTTTTTAATTCAAAATGTGTTTTATCAAGCCGCCTGATGGAAACAACTTTTCCGCAGTTTATTTCCACGGATGGATATTTGGCAAGCTCTGAATGGGCCAGGCGTCTGAGTTCGGCTGGAGGGACGCCATCACGGGTGAGGAACCCATGAGCCATTCGTGTTGGCTTATTCCTTGGTTCATTACAATCGAAAAGAAGCACTTTTCGTCTCGCTCGTCCAAGTACAAGCGCCGCATTCAATCCAGCTGGCCCACCGCCAATAATCGCACATTCATAATTCATCAATGGTTCATCCTTTTTAGTTCAGTTTACCCTTCCGCATTAGATGTAAGCTTCATGTCTGAATAAATTAAGATTTTGGTTCATGTAAAGAATCGGTTGTAATATACTGACGTAGGGGGGGATGAAATGTGAAGAACAAAGTGGTGGAGGGCGGTATTGGACTTGGAACTTGCTTGGCGGTCGTCATTTCCTGGAGTGTCCATAAATCGATACTCTGGGCTATATTCCATGGGATTCTTAGTTGGCTTTATGTTTTGTATTATGCATTTGTAAGATGAAAAAACAGCCTTATACTAAAAAAAACAAACGCTCAATTTGAGCGTTTGTTTTGGCGGAATATTTTCTGTCCTTATTGAACTAAAGAACGCTTTAGTTTCTTAATTAAACTTACTCGACTTATGTCATCCCAAATTGGACCACGCCGAACTTCTTGGTATCCGATTTTTTCATTTAACTCAATAACGTGATGACTATTTTCTTCTGTATGCGTATAAATTACATCAATTTCACGATGATAAGCCTCTTCTTCCAATTTGAGTTTTAGTTTAGTCGCTAAACCTAATCTGCGAAAACTCGGATGTACCCATAACTGAAATATTTCAATAAACCTTCCATCACTTTGAAATAGGTTACGGTCTAACTCGTTGAAAATTGTTTTCCAAGGATAAATGGTATCTCTATTTGCTACAGAAAACATTACCATTGCAATGGGTTCACTAAAAACCGAATCATCAATAATAAATGCACCTTTATCGGGTGAAATGAGAAATTGTTCTATTTTCTTACTGTGTTCCATTTTTTCTTGATCTGTTAGTTTTAGCCTATCTGAAACTGTGTATCCATCGTTTTTTAAGTCAATACGAATCAAAAAATCGAGGTCAGCTTGTGTCGCATTTCGAACCATTTGCCTCGTCTCCTCATCAACTGAACTAATATTATAATCATGCTGTTTTTTCTTTGTAATTATAGGTCACGGAGATCCAAGACTTCACCGGTTACAGCATCGACTGCCTGTTCGGAATCGATTAATCCACAGAGTACGTATTTCTTAAGCTCTTTGTCGTAGACATAGACGGGATCCAATGTAATGTAAGGAACCATCTTTTCAAAAGCTGTTTCGTGGTCGACTTTTGGTTCCGGTGCAGGTGTGAATGAATTGAATATGTCGAACATCCCTTTATTGTCAACCAAATTAATGACGGTCGCCGCATCCTTGTCGATAATCAGTACCATTTTCGGACGGAAAATAAAATTGTCGGGATTGTCTGCATAACAGATAGCTTCGATATGTGTCTGTGTTGGGCGAAGTTCCCTCAAAGTCCACTTTCCACTGTCTTCGGGGTACTCCATTCGCAATGCATCATGGACAAGTTTGACACAAGCATCAATCTTTTCATCGGTTAAAACGATATCTTCCACAGTATCCGAATTGAAAGCTTCATCAGCACTCACTTCTTTTGTGAAATTAAAGGATTGTCTCTCAATCTTGCCTTCCAATGGTTCATCCCATTCCATCAAATGATCCATTTCTAATGTCGTTCGATCATCCAACAAAAATGGAATGGTTCGTTTTCCGTCCGCTGTCACATAAACCTCATCAATTGCATAGACAGGGACAAATCTTTCCTCCGATTCAGAAGGGAATTTGACAAGGGTGAGATGTTCTTTGACAATCGGCTCGATTTCTTCGAGTGTTAAATTAAATTTTTGTTTTTCTATGAGCGCCCAATTTGGTGCTTCGCCATATGTGGAAAAAAGAAGCAACCTTCCATCGTTATCGAACTCGACGTTCAATTGGAAACTAGGTGAAAGTTTAACGCCGTCTTTTCTCGCAATGAACCGGAATCCGTTTTCACTTGCTTGTTCAGCAAAAAAATCATGCTTGTATGCCAAATTGGTTATTTTCTCCAACCAAGCCGCGGCTTCTTCAATCGTTTTAACCTTGAAAGGTTGGGCAGTTGAATAGGACCTTCCCATTGTGAAAATCGCACTTGTGAATCGTTCACTTTGGATGTCGAAATCAATGCTTGCCGTTCCATCCGGATTCATATCCTCTTCAACCGGTCCTTCAAAGTCGATAGGAAACCATTCCATATTCAAAATGAAATTAGGATTTTTCCGACTTTCAAAAAACGTATACCGTCCAAGGCGATACCGTTCAAGGCCAAAATCCATCCGCGCCTTATCGGCAATTGCTTTTATTCTTTTATCCATCGAATCGCTCCTTTGTAGAACGATGGTATCATATTTTGCCATCTATGCCATGTAATGAAACATCTGATTTTTAATACATGGCCAAGTTTGGTTTTGGATGACTACTATTTAGGGAATACTTTAAGTATCAACAAAAGGAGTGATCATCATGAAAAGCTATGCTGGCGATAAGGACGATAAACAGAATAATTCACGGGCAAAAGAACCATCGTCGATTGCGAATGACGCCGCAAAAAAAGCGGAGATGGAGATGGAATCGATTAAGGAAGAAGCGCGAAGCGAAATGAAAAGACAGCAAAAACCTTGATTTATATCTGAGATGCTTTCCAAACGGAAAGCATCTTTTTTATGCCTTTAAACCTCCACTATAGTGAACCTACCCACCACTTAACGCTTCGCGTTTGAAGTGGGGGCTTCTCGACTTATCGTTGCTTCTGTTAGCCAACGAAAAATGACCGAGCTAACCCTCTTGGACCAAGAGTTTTTTTGTTTAGGACAAACCTATGATCAGCTTGCCTTCATTTTTGATGTTTATGGCGGCATTCCAATCCCGATCAGACACGAACCCGCACTCACAGGAGTATGTTCGTTCCGAAAGGGATAGGGCGGTCTTCACATTTCCGCAATCCGAACACATCTTAGACGATGGAAACCATTTATCGATTTTGAGGAAACGCTTG